>JAGVGK010000002.1 GCA_020057185.1 Minisyncoccota bacterium
AATCCGAATTCATTGGCGAAAACGGGCGAAACAGCGTGGGCGTGCCTACGGCACGCCCACTCCTTGGTTGGTTCTCAACCGCTAAGTTCCATTTTGGTGGGCGCGAGAGGATTTGAACCTCCACCCGCTAAAGCGGATACGCTCCTGAAGCGTACGCGTATACCAATTCCGCCACGCGCCCGATTTTGTCATTGTACTCCTCCGCCGTTTGATTTCAAAAGCAAAAGCGCTTCCTTAGCCGTCTCCAGATCGGCTGGATAACCGATGGGATGCCAGAATTTTGTTTCCACCGCGAAAACTTGGTGGTCGCGAATCAGTTGCTCGATCATGGTCGTCAGATAATATTCGCCCGATGATGATTGCGTTGGTTCGTAATCAAAAATATGTTGATCAAGCACATAGGCCTCGCAGGCCACCAGATTCGATTTCGGCTCGGTCGGCTTTTCTTCAATCTCTATCACCCGACCAGTCTTATCCATCGTCACCACGCCGAATTTTTTTGGATTATCCACCCGCGCCACTAACACGCTGCGGTCATAAGCCAAACATTTTTCAATACTCTCCCGATGATGTAGATCATCAGCATACAAAAGCGAAAAACGCTGGTTATCAGTTAAATAAGATCGACACAATTGTAACGCGTGCGCTGTCCCCGTTTTCTTTTCCTGAATGACATAAGTAATTTTCTTACCTAAATATTCATCCATTAAATAACTCTGGATAGTTTCTCTTCGATGTCCAACTACTAAAATAACTTCATCAATCATTGATGGCAACGATTCCCAAATATAATGAAGCAATGGCTTCCCCAGCACCGGCAACATCGACTTATGCAGCTCCAGTGTAAGTGGTCTCATCCGTAATCCCTCCCCCGCCGCTAAAATCACCACTTTCATAATAAACTACCTCGCAGCAAGCTGACGAGGTATTTAGTGGTCAAAGAGAGTTTGTTGGTTTTTAAGAAGTTCGGTGTATTCTTTCTCCTTGCCTTGAGATTTAACGTACAAGCGAACAGCATTTTCTGAGTTACTTCGACCAATCGTGCCGACAAAATAGCCTTTTGACCAGAACTCGCCGCCCCAGAGTTGGTTTTTCACTTCGGGGTGTTGTTTGAATATCTCTCGGGCGGTGATGCTTTTAACGATTTGGATGATTCGCTGGGGCGCAATAGTAGTGATTGACTGGATCAGAAAATGCACGTGGTCGATGTCCGTTCCGATTTCCAGAAAATGTATTTCGTAGCGCTTGGCAATCTCAAGGCAGATCTCTTTCAGGGATAAGTCGACTAGTTTGGTGAGCACGGCTCGTCGATACTTCGCTGGACAGACAAAATGATAGATGAGCAAAGAAACATTGTGTGATTTATGAATATATGTGCTCACCAAACCAGTCTAACATTTTCGTAGCAAGCTATGGGGTATTGACCCTAAGAGAGAATAAAACCTTATGGCCGGAATGCAAAATTGTAATTTCTTATTTCCGAATTGTCGTTGTGTATAACACTTGTTCTACATAAGAAAAACCCAACTTCAAAAAGTCATCTTTCCGGTCCTCAAAAAAGAACTTCGTTGGTTCGTATCCGGGAGCACTATTTAAAATTTCCCCTTTTTGAGGATGATCTAAAATAATTATTCCATTACCCGAAAGCATATTTTTTGATTTAATAAGGGCTCGATCTTGGTCATTTTTAGAAAAATCATCAATAACGGACCATGGAAATAAGATCGCATCAAAATCTTCTCCTATATAATCAAAGAAAGAGAAATGTTTAAAAGTTGTTCTTCTGAAAAGGGAATGTTTCCTTTCTTCAGTTTCTCTTTAAAATAATTTAAGTAAGATTCATTAAAATCGATTCCTATGTAATTGTAGGAAGCGATGAGATGCATTCCTAATCTTCCTGTGCCACACCCTACTTCAAGAATTCGACGTACTTTATTTTTTTGAAGAATATTTATAATCTCTTTTAAATCAACTGGATGTTGACCTCCTAAACCAACTTTATTGGCATATTCTTCTAGTTTCTCTGGCGATATTGTTTTATAAAAATCTTGTATTTGCATAATGCGAGTGGAAGGAATCGAACCTTCGACCTCTGTCTTATCAGGACAGCGTTCTACCACTGAACTACACTCGCTTATTTAATACTGAATCCCGACGCGCTCGGCGGTCGAGACCCCGACTTCGCCGACTGGCGAACGTCGGGGCTACACGCGCGGACAGCCAAAACATCATACCAAAAAATACAAAAAAGGCGAGGGGTTCAAAACCCTCGCCTTCGATCACTCCTACCATAAGGCAAGTGTAATCAGAATCGTGAGCAAGATTATTATCCACCCTTTGCTCATGATTACCTCCTCTTTTTAAGTTGCTTGGCGACCTTGCGCCAATAACCTTTGGTGGAATTTTTCTTCCACCCCTTCGGTCCCCCATTCCAGATCCGCGCCAGATCCTCCAGTGTCGGATCGTGTCCAAGACTTTTCTTTGACCCGTAAGTGGTCAGATACCACCGGCAAATCTTCTCCGACAACTTCCAATTACCAAGCATGTCTTCCGCTTGATAATTTGTGCCATGCGCGTCATTGAAGTCGTCACACACGGGCTGACGAATTTGGTACGCGCCATAAGCTTTTTGTCGCAAATGACGATCACCAATCGCCCAATCATTCCCCCCCGATTCCACTATGGTAATTGCTTGTAGCAATAAGCCGAGTGATTTCATCGGAGATCTCCTTATTTCTAGCCAAAAAGACCTGTTTCGGTCAACCACCCTGTTGACCTACCTCTACTACCATATCACAAATCATTTATAAAAGCAAGTTTTTAAGTAAGTTCCTGTACTATATTTTCTTTTGCCCTGTGCCAATCGGTTTAAGAGACGAATACTCTGAATCATGGTTTGTCCCGATCTGCCTAAAAGGCACGTCGGGAACTGGTGCTAGATTCATCACCTCTTGTCCACTCTTGCTTGTGACAAAAATGAACGAGATCGCCTTGTCAATCCCGACGCACCTGACGGCGGTCGGGACTAAACATTTAATCAATCCACGAGCAGCTTCCGCTACCCGTGCCTTGTTACGACTTAACCCTTGTCATCGAGCTTGCCGTCAATCCACTAATAGCGGATTTTCGGGCATTCCCGACTCCCTTGGCTTGACGGGCGATTATCTTCGAGAAACTTCGAATTGATGTTCCCACGTAGCGTGCGGATTTCCCGCACTACGCGAGCTCTAATGCATTTGTTTTTTCAGCCTTACTAAGTGAGCCAAACCGAGCTTGGTACGATGTGTGCCTTGTTCGATCAACGTTAGCATCTGGCAAAAAATTTCAAAATCTCGACGCTTGGAAGGAAATCGTAGGGGATTAGCTTCAAAGAACGGAATTATAATTTTTCGCAGATGATTACGATTGGTCACTTCGAAACGATAACAATGTTGGTGATTTTGTCGATTGTCTTTTTGAAAGTAGACATTCCCGCAGCCAAAATATAATTTTAACTGTTCGAGAATTTCTCTGTCTCCTTCAACTAGCTTAAGATAAAAACGGGGTTCCGCTTTTACTCGGCGCTTGACTGTTTTTGGTAAACGTTCGTCACGAACATAAACCGTAAAACTGCCTTCACCATCGACAAGACCAACGATGTAATCTTTTGTAAGCATTATGCACTGAGTGAACCCTTCTCCCTCAATTCGCCAAAGCGAACTCGGGATACTATGGTTCAGCTGACTTCTGACGCTGCGTAAGTTTCATTATACCAAACTTTTGATTTGGTGACAGCATCAGATCTCCACAGGTTAGTTACAAAGCTATTCCCCGCATCCTAAACGTGATTTTATTATAATCTTCATCCCGCTCACCGCCCATCCGGGATTCGATCATCACTTCGCCAATTGGCGAATATGTTTAGGCTGTAGTTTGCTTCCGGATCCTCCATCCCAAACCTCGCGGCTTGAGACTATCCTTCTGCTACGCTCCGAGACGATCGGAGGTGCCGATTCTAACGGCATAGTTTTATAACCTGCTGTGCGCTTTTATTGTGAGTACAAGACTTGAGAACGTATTCACCGCAGTATAGCTGACCTGCGATTACTAGCGATTCCAACTTCATGAGGTCGAGTTGCAGACCTCAATCCGAACTGAGGCGGCTTTTAGAGGATTAGCTCGGGGTTTCCCCGTCGCGACCTGTTGTAGCCGTCATTGTATCATGCGTGTAGCCCAGGACATCAGAGGGTCATGCTGACTTGGCGTCATCCCCACTTCCTTCCGCACTAGGCGGACAGTCTCGCCTGACACTTGTAACAGGCAATAAGGGTTGCGTTCGTTTCCCCACTTAAGGGAACAGCTCAAGCCACGAACTGACGACAGCCATGCAACACCTGCCCAGTTGTCCTTGTGAGACGTCTCACCTTTCGGCAAGACTTCAACTGAGTTTCAAGCCCTGGTAAGGTTTTTCGTTTACCATCGAATTGAACCGCATGATCCACCGCTTGTGCAAGTCCCCGTCTATTCTTTTGAGTTTTAGCCTTGCGGCCGTACTTCCCAGGCGGTTCTCTTAACGCGTTAGCTGTGTCTCCCAGAGGGTCGATACTCCGGAAAACTAGAGAACATCGTTTAGGGCGTGGACTACCGGGGTATCTAATCCCGTTTGATCCCCACGCTTTCGTGCTGCAGCGTCAGAGAGGCGCTAGTCTACTGCCTTCGCTTTTGGTGTTCCCCATGATATCAACGGATTTCACCCCTACACCATGAGTTCCATAGACCTCTCGCCCCCTCGAGTCTGGCCGTTTCTGTTGCGGATTCCCGGTTAAGCCGGGAGCTTTGACAACAGACAAACCAGACCGCCTACGCACGCTTTACGCCCAGTAATTCCGGATAACGCTTGGGGTACTCGTCTTACCGCTGCTGCTGGCACGAGTTTAGCAACCCCTTATTCATCAGGTACTATCACACCGCCTTACGGCGGTTTTCTCCCCAATAAAAGGTGTTTACGTCCCGAAGGACTTCATCCACCACGCGACGTCGCTCCGTCAGGCTTTCGCCCATTGCGGAAGATTCTCGGCTGCTGCCACCCGTAGGTGTATGGTCCGTGTCGCAGTACCATCGGTGGGGAACAGGCTCTCACCCCCCCTAGCCGTCATCGCCTTGGTAAGCCATTACCTTACCAACTAGCTGATAGCCCACAGGCCGATCCCAGAGCGTCGTGAGACTTTACCCCACTTCGCTCTTGCGAGCTCCGCGGGGTCTATCGGGAATTAGCCAACCTTTCGGCTGATTATGCCCGACTCTAGGGGACGTTCCTGTGTATTACTACCTCGTTCGCCGTGGGTCTAAACCCACACGACTTGCATGCCTTATCCACATCGCCAGCGTTCATCCTGAGCCAAGATCAAACTCTAATTTGAAACGGCACAGGGCAAAAGAAAATATATTACTTAACTTATTGTGGATCTTACTTACTTGATTTGTTGCTTGTCAAAGACCAGAAGTGTAAGTATACGCGACCCAAACTTGTCGTCAAGTTTTTCCCCTCCCCAGCCCAATAAGTCACTAGGTCACTCCAGCACTTCCTGGCTAAATTTCATCGCTTCAGCAATAAAAAAATTCTGCCAGTCTTGATCATTTATTTTTATAATCATCTTCGGATAATCTTTGAGTTCGGAAACTTTCATTAGTTGGGCTCCAAGTTGAAGATAATCGAGATGGTGATCAAACTTTATCTTCGCCTTATTAACCAGATCAGCGATGTTCCATTTTTCTTTTTTTAGAATAAAATAAAGGTCAATAAAATCTCTTGATCTTGGGTTCTGATAAATAGTGAAAATCTTATTCACGGCGATATCAATCAGACTATCCACATACAGATCGCCGACCTTTTTATTCTTCTCGATTCGCGGAAAAGGAAAGTAGGTAAACTCCGTTTTGATGGTATTATTTTCCAATTCGAGAAAAAATAAATTTCGATTAAAGCTTTGCTCATAACGAAAACTCTTTACGCGAGTTTTTTCTTGGATCTGACGCAATAAAACAGAAACTGCCGCCACTTCGAATTCAGTTTCAGAAAAAAAGTCTAGGTCTTCAGACTGTCGATGCTCGAGATAAAATTCAGCCAGCGCCGTGCCTCCGGTCAGATAAAAATTGTCGCAGAGGCTTTTTTCTCCACTTAAGACAGTGATTAGTCGCTTCTGGTTTTCCGATAAAATAGACATCAAAGCTTCAAGATTAGGGCTAAAAACTTCTTTTTATGAGGATCGAGATTAATTTTATTCCAGTAACGAGAAAGTTCCCGCCGCTTGATTTTACCCGGCCGCAAACCAAAATTAATCATTTGCTCCAACTTCCAAATAGCATAGGCTTCTGGAGTTTTTTTGAATTTTTCCGTATCAACGGACCAATGTTTCATTTTATAAGTATAGCACACTTCGACCCTTAAAACTACCTCGAGTCTTCGATCTTACTCCCCCAATTTCCTTTTGCAACTTATCCTATAAATTCCACGGCCGTGGTTTTTATGAGACTTTCGCCCCTCTTAGTAAACTGACGATCGTCGATATTGTAAGAGATTGGTTTTAGATTTTGGTTGAGAAAAAGTCGGGTAAAAGAAAAACGCCGCCCCACATTTAAGTGAGTACGGCGTTTCGTTTTCCTTCACCACTTCTGGGAGTGGCTTTGGCCAAGTTAGGCTCGCTTCATCTTGAGAGTTGACAAGAACTGGCCGTTCTTTGCGAAAACCTCCTCCCAAATCTTGCAGATCTGGACATCAACAGGTGCAATCAACTGATCCATCAGGGTCGCGGTCAGAATCACACCACAGTTAGCAGCCTTTCCGAGTAATACATCGTGGTAACCGCGTCGGTGCTCTTGGTGGCCACTTCCCCAGATTTGCATGTCGGCAAACGCTTCCCAAACAGGAACTAACCTGCGCTCGTTACGAGTTTCTTTGTCCCATTGCTTCACCTTCCGCTTAAAGAAGTAAAGGAAGGGTCGCTCGCCCACAACCTTAGACCACCATTCGTCGACCGAGCATACAATCTCCTCGTACTTACCCATTTGTGCATTGCACCAGAGGGTGTCTCCGTCAAAATGAAGTTGCGAGACCACCAGACGGTAAACGAAATTACGGCCAGGGAAAAGATTCTCCTCCACTACCTCGTTCACCACTTCCGCCGGAAGTTGAATCGCCAGTGTTTGCATGATGTACCCTTTCCAAAAGTGTCTATTCGGTTGTCAAAGTGAGGAACATCCTCACGATGAAAATTCTTGTTTGAATTGCAATTTCTGTAAGATGAAATTGTATGAACCAATCAAGAACTTGGAGACAGTTGAATCAAGGTCAACGCGACCGGATC
>JAGVGK010000017.1 GCA_020057185.1 Minisyncoccota bacterium
GAGTCCAAAAAGTTATCCCCACCGCTGTTTTAGCTCGTCAGGCAGAAAACCCATATTACAAGGCTTTATTCGTGTCCGAAATGTGCGTGTCTTAACTAATTTATTTCAGCGTCCCTGATTTCTGACGACGAGAACGGCGGACAACAATGTAAATTATCCCGCCGATAATTAGGACCATCAAGATTTCCACGATCACGCTATCCGTGCCGAGACTAAGCAGATTACCAACAGAAGCTGACAATGATCGGGCGGTGACCGGTGGCGGAATAGGCAAAGCGACCAGCGGTTGTTCTGATTCTGGAACGACAGGGGTTTCTTCACTCGGCACAAACACTGGAGTTTTAACTGTCGTCGGTTTCGGAATTGCGACTGGCGCGACGACTGGCGTCGCAACCGCGACAACTGTTTGCACCGCGCCACTGGCTAAAACATTTTGACTGTTGGCATCAAGGACAAACGAATTGCGATTTAGAGTAATTAAGCCAGTCCCAGTTTTCTTAGCCCGAAAAGTCGCCATGCCAAAAGTCGTCGGGGTCGAAATCCCGGTGGGATAACCGGCCGTCTTAATCAACACGCCATTCAGGTTATCCGTGAGATCATACCTGGGTTGAGCGAGTGGCATCCAACCATTAGTAAACACAAATGATTTTACTTCCAAAAGATCGGCGGGGTAATGAAGTTCGGTCTTGATGGTATAATTTTTCACTCCTTGAGGATTGACGCCAACAATGAGCGTGAAGATTTGTCCTTGATAGACATTCACCCTAACCGGCGTAAACGACATATTCGTCACCGCGAGCACCGGCGCGACCAAAGCCATTGTTCCAAACGCCCCCAGTAAAATTGTCAGTAAATATTTTTTCATAGTTATAAGTGATTAGAGTCCCCAATTAACCATCAGTAAATTAAAGTCCAGAATATCGACTCGGCCATCGCGATTAAAGTCGGCGATATTATTCGGGACCAGACTACCCCAATTGACCATCAAGAGATTGAAGTCCAGAATATCCACCCGACCATCGTGGTTCGCGTCACCGATTTTGAAGGTCGGACTAGTTCCACTATTATTCCCTCCGCCGGTACTTCCACCACCACCGCCATTATTATTCGGCGGGGGCACCACTGGCGGAGTTGGCGGGATTTCAAAGTTGAAGGTTAAATCCAACTTTTCCATTTTCTCACTGGTAAAGAGCGCGGTCGGTGTGCCGTTATGACCAGCGGTCGAGAAAGTGATCGTCGCACCGGGAGCAATACCGGGAGCAATATTGCCTTGAACCAATAATTTCTGCTCGTAAGCACCCGGACCGCCATACTTACCTCCAATCGTCGTGGTGATTCGGCCCTTCTCCACCTCGCCAACTTTGGCGATCACCACCGTGCCAATTGGGGCCGACGCGCCGTTGATCGTGATGTCACCGTAGAAGAGGTGTGGAAACTGTGGCGTCGCCGCGAAAACCATTACCGGCAAAACCAGGAGAACGGAAATAACGAGTAGATTTTTAATTAATTTTTTCATGAACAAGCATCATTAGGAGTTCTTTGTTTTATTCTGGTTGTGGTACAAGCGAATATGTCTTAACTGCGTTTGAGTAGACCCAATAGCCGTCGTAGGGATTGAGTACCCCCACATCGTCGGTGTCCCAACGAGAAAGATCTATATCGCCGCTTATCCCCTCCCATTCTCCGCCAGTATCTTTGTTATTATTGTAGTCTATGGGAACATTAAGAGTAGCCACCCCTTCATTGTTTGGATCATTAGTTCTCACAATCGTAGAGAATACATTGATCGGGGCGCCGGTGTAACTGGTCCCAACCAAGTTCCAACCTTCGGTCAACTGTCTGCTGGCGGGGAAACCACCATCAGCGAAGTTAAAGCCAACATCCCCCTCGTTCGTCGTTTTGACATAGAAGGCGCTCAACGGATTAACTAACTCGTCATCACCGATTGATGGAATAACGAAAGCGCCGTTTCGATATACTAGCAACGCGGCCTCACCATCAATTGATGGCGCTTCGCTAAGTAATCTCGGCGCGGAGATCAACGCCCATTCGCCAGCGTCGATCGTAATCATCTCATCGAAATCGGCGGGGGGTTCATCAGCCACATTCACATTAACCGTTCTCGTCACTTCGATCGCGGGATTGCCGGCGGTGTCGGAAACATTGTAGGTAATCGTGTAAGCGCCAACGATCGCGGTGTTGACTGAATTAATTGTGACGATGTTGGAGGTAATGTCGCCATCGACATCGTCAAGCGCTGTCGCGCCAGCATCGGTGTATGAATCATCGACGGTGAGATTGACGGGCGTAATACCAAGTAATGAAATAACTGGAGCAGTGGTGTCTACCGTGACGGTTTTACTCACATCTCGAACGGTATTATCCGCCGAGTCAGTGCCTAGAATTTCAATCGTGTAAATACCATCAGGGACGACGGCATCAGAATTATTTTTGCCATCCCAGACTTTAGCATTCGGATTGGTCACCTCTGGAGAACTGTAAAGGTCTCTGACTTTCACCCCCTCGCTGTTTAAGATATTGATATCCGCACTAACTTCTTCCGAATAGCTAATATCAATGCTGGCTGAATCTTTAATTCCATCGCCGTTTGGCGAGATAATTGTTTCAGACACGGTGTAAGAAATGAGAGTAGGAGCGGGATCGGCGTCGGGAATCGCTGTCACGGTTAAAGTTGTGGTGCCAAACACCGAGCCGTCGGTGGCGGTGATGGTCGCTGTGCCAGCGGTCACACCAGTCGCTAACCCCGTAACGGGATCAATCGTGGCGACCGCGAGATTATCGGAAGTCCAAGTGGGAGTTGTCGCAAAGGGCACGCTGAATTGATCAAGACCAGTGGCGGTGAATTGCTGATTGGCGCCAATCACAATAGAAGGAGTAGTTGGAGAAACAGTGATGGTGGTAAGAACGGGAGTTGGCGCGGGCTCCGCCACCACCGTCGTGCTAGTGAAAGTGTCGCTCACGCCGCCAATAATTAGGACGGTATCAACCGAAGTGCTGTTTGAAGCCGAGGAAGTGTGACGAACTTTGACTGTAGAGATGCGAGCAGCAGTGGGACCAGGGTAAGGAACTGTTCCGGCCACCGTCGTGTAAGTGGCGCCATTAAGAGAATACTCGCCACCGGTGACGGAGATCGGTGAAGCCGAGTCGATGCCCGAGATGGTGACTTGATTTGATATAATAGGTGTGCTTAATGCTACATCAGTTTGATCAATAAAAACGAAGGGAGCGGGGGTGGTGTCGGACGGGTCCGCCAATGCAGACGAAAGAGGCATAAAAAATCCACCGAAAACCAGTGCGGTGGTAACAAGAAAAACCGTCGTTCTCTTAAGAAAACTCTTGAATATGTGTTGATTCATAATGATTTTATTAACTTACCCTTTCTAATACTTCTATACCTAGCGCAATGCCAATTTAATGTCAAGCACAAAGAGTGGCGACATCTAGAACAACGCGCCGTTGACCGAGATCACCACCGAACGCACCGTGGGAAATTGTTTGAGTGTCTCGGTAATTTGCGCGCGGGCGCCATCCTTGAGACAAGTGCTCGTGCCGACCGCCGTGATCAGGGGTTGACCGAAATCTACCCGCGCCACGCCGTTGTTGATCGTTAATTCTTTAATCGTCACGCCGGAATTAAGCGCGGTGAAGAAGCCGGTCGCTGAATCAGCGGGATGTGGACCTTGGAGTAACTCGGTTAATGCGGCACGAGCGACCGCCGAAGTGTTGGCGACCGTTCGAGTCACTGACGAAACCATATTGCACTGCCAAGTTTGAGGACTGCCTTTTTGATTACCGAAAAATACTTTGAGGGCCAAAGAAGTTGGCGCTGGGGTCGGAACCACCACTGGAACAATAGTCGAAGGCACAGTCGAAGAGTCCGTCGCCGTCTCCCCGAGATTCAAGGTGGTTTCTTCGCTAGTTGTCGCTGTCTCCTCTTCACCAAGAGTCGGTTCAGTCGGCGTTTTGCCTCGTCGAAGCACCGGCCAGAGAAGCGCCAATAAAACGATAACAATGATGATAATTAGCCATAGATTAGACTTTTTCTCTACTGGAGCCGAGCTAGAATTATTAGCCATAAGATTAAATAAGAATTAATTAATAAAGTTAATAAAGAGACCAATTTCTGACGGAGAGTGTAGCAGAATAAGTAAAAAAAAGAAAGCACCGCTCACCCGAAGGCGAAACGGTGCTTTCCGGAGGGGAAAGAAGCCGGAGGAATCAGAAACAAAACGAACAATAACTAACTACAATTATAACTCCGCCGCAAGGACCCGCAAGAGAAGAAAGTGGATAAGTTTAGCGCGCTTCGATTAGCGCTTTCACTTGCTCGGCTTGTCGCTTGGCTTCGGACGCACCACTCAACGCCTGACCCGATTCAGTGCCATATTGCTTGAAATATTTGATACCACCCCACAGCAAACCGACAATCGCCAACGCGACCAGCAGTTCGATTAAGCCGAAACCGTTTTTAAATTTAGGTTGATAGACCATCATAAGATTGTAGCAAATTTTTCAACACTAATTCTCGCGCCTCGGTGACCATCATCTTCAACACTGCGCCGGCGGCGGCGGGATGCCCGCCGCCACCTAGAGCGACAGCGATTTTCGACAGATCAAATCGTTTTGCATCGCGGGTGCGGAAACTGGCGCGCACGACCCCCGGCATTGATTCAATCAAGGTCGCGCCGATCTCCCAGCCCGTCACCGACTTAAGATGATTAGCAATACCCATACCTTGAATATCTTCATAGCGAATACCGGCGGTCGCCAATTGCGCTTGGGATAAAACCACTAACGCGACTCTTCCCCCACCAACTAATTCAATTGAGCTTAAAGCTAGCCCTTCGTACCTCAACTGCGCGGGTGATTTATTATTCTCCATTTGAAACACCAGGTCCGTGAAATTGGGCGCGAGCACAACGAGGGTTGCCACGGCCAAGAAAGTATCTTTCGTTGTACCTTGATACTTAAACCCGCCGGTATCGCTGTGAATACCCATAAATAGACAAGCTGATATTTCCGCCGTTAATTTAATCCCCCACTCGCTAAACAAATCATAGAGAATCTGCGCCGTTGCCGGATACTCCGGCGCAATTAAATTAAGTTCGGCGAAAGGTTCGGCGGAAATGTGGTGATCAATCAAAATAGTTTTGAGCGTTGATGGAAATTTGACTTCCCCCAACGCCGTCACCCGATTCGGTTGCGAAATATCCAGCATTAAAAATAAATCAAATTCAGTCGGGTCAATTTCCAAATAACTTTTCGGCGTGATAGTTTCGTAACCGGGGAGGAAAGACAAATATTCTGGCATCGGCGAATCGCCCTTAATCACCGTCACTGTTTTCCCTAACCCGCGCAAGGCGTGCGCCATCGCCAGTGCCGAACCAACCGAATCCGGATCGGGATTAGGATGGAAATGAAGCAGAATCCGCGTCGCGTTTTCGATTACTTTCCAAATCTCCGGCGCCAGTTTTTTAACTTGATCGGTCATTATGAAATCATATCACAAAAAAGCCGTCCCGAAGATACCGAGACGGCACAGGCTAGGAAGCTATGGTGAGAGGCAAGGGTTAAACGAAGATTTGATCTGGTCTCTTCGGTGTCTTCGCAAATGTCTCTTCATCATACCGTCAACAACTCTTCTGTCACAACTTGGACAGACATCGCAACAATGCGGACAAGTGGAGATAGCTCTTGAGTCTTCACCATTGTGACAATCACAGTTGCAGATTGTCCGGTCAATAACCTCGACCTTTTGAGACATAAACCACCACCTTTCTTAAAAAAGAACCTCTAAATCAAGAATAGACTAACTTGGCAAGGTGTCAACTGGTGTGGCGGAACGGCGCCATTTCCGATGAGCAAAACGGGTGATTAACAAACCAACAATAATCATCGCCAAGATAAAAATAAGATGCTGACTCGCTTCGACACCGGTCACTAACTTCGCGAATGAGGCGTGAAAATAGAAACCTAAGAAAGTGAGAACGGGGACATAGATCAGGACCGCGGCGAGATCAGGCAAAAGGAAAGTGAGCCACGGGGTGTTGAGCGAGCCAGCGAGAATCGGTCCAACAAAGCGAAAACTGATGACAAAACGAAGGAGAAAAATTGTTCGCCTGATATGCTGGCGAGAAACTAGCCGACTCTTACTAATCCAACTTCGCTCGAGGCGCACTTTCAGCCGTTCGGTGTAGCGATTATGATGCCGAGCAAGATAAAAGAGACCACAATCACTCAAGAAAACCGCCAGGATGGAAAGGAAAACAATCCGACCAAAATGAACCACTCCGACACTGCTCAAATAACCGACGGTGATAAGAACAATTTCTTCCGGCACGGGAATAATGTAACCGGAGAAAAAAGTGATGATAAAAATTCCCCCGTAAGAGAGTTGCTCCAGCGCCTCAATCGCCGAATTCGGATCAACCATTAATGAAATTCTTGATTATTTACACACAAATCCCGTTGGGATTTTATCGACACCACCAGAGAAACCGGTTGAATCTACGCACCAGACAGTGGTGCTGGAAGTGTTCCCCGCCATTAGGAACGCCGTGCTTTTGGCTCGACAAATTGGCTTTTGATTTGTTACTGCCTCAATATTTTTCATAACACTAGCAAACGATGGTTCTTGGGTACACAAATTAGTATAGCTTTTCTTTTGGTCATAATAATTACGGGCAACAATATGAAGGTCCGAAAAGTCAGCTTTAATCCCCGCTTCTTTCCTTTTACTCTCCGCTTCACCCATTGATTGCTTGATATATTGCACCAAGGGAATAGCGTTGTTGGGTTTTGCCACCGTAATCGAACCGTTGATATCGCGGTAAGTGACAGTGAAAGAAACCGTGCCACTCCCCACCATTCCCTTAATTCCGCCGGCAATCTTCTTAAGCGAAGGATCAAAGAGACCGATGGTGATGATAATCGGATCGAAAGTGATGGACTTAAGCGACTCGGTGGGAGTCCGCGGATCAATTTCGGCCAACCAAGAGGCAAGCTTGTCTTTATCAATCGTCACCGTGTATTGGCGCGTCCAATCAACACCGACTTTAGCCACAGTCGCGCGACCACCAAAAACTAAAACCCCTTTCTCAATCAACTCACTAAATTGCGGGGCGCCTTCCGTCTGACTGATTTTATTAATTTGCTCTTTAACTTTAGCGATGTCGGCGGGGTCGGCACCTTGTTCGGTCATAAAACTTTCGATATCACCGAGCGACACCGAGAACCACTTCCCGAGCGGATTAGTTGAGGTCGAAGTCGAAAGGTCGAGAAGCGAGAGCAGGGGGAATTCAATCACTTTCCCATAGAGAGTCTGGTCAAGGAAGCGGACTTCCGCCGAGACGAAGAAGCCGGCCGATTTGCCAGTGATGATTGTGGCCATCCGGCGTTCGCCGGAGGCGAGTTGCTCGATGTCGGTCGCGATCGTTCCCTCGGCGGTAAACGCCGTCGGCGAATCAGTCACAACTTTAATCGCCACATCTTGATGAAAGGATTGGGCGGTAGTAATAGTGGCAAAACTCTCGGTCAGCGCCGCGCGCGGCGCTTCGAACACAACGGTGTAGGCGAAAACACCACCACCAATGAGCGCGAGAATAATAACAATAATCAGAATAAGAAAAATTTTCTTGCCGACCGAACGAGTCGGGGTTGGTGGTGGTGGCGGAGGTGAAAATGGCGTCGGCGAAAAATTAGCGGAAGTGGGATCAGGTGTTGTTGGTTCCATAATTAAAGATCAAATAAATTATTAATAAATAAACAGACCAACAATTATTATAACAAAGACTGGCTAACTCTGGAAGCTAATTTCCAACTATTGCCATGACTTAGCAGGCCAAAATAAGACTGCACAACTTCTGGCTTATTGTTTGTATCTTTTAATTTTCTGAACATTCTCTTCTTCGTCGTCGTCCGCAAGACTCGATGATCGGGGAAATGAACCCAACCCAAGAAATCAACCCCCGCGGTTACAGTTTTGATCGAAACTTTATCGGGATGCAAAGTAAGTTTCAATCTTTCGGTCAGAAACCGATCAATCATTGGCAACTGCTTTTCCAGCCACGAACGATTGTCCGACAACAAGACAAAGTCATCAGCATAACGCAGATAATGTTTGACCTTAAGTTCTCGCTTTATAAATTGATCGAGTTCGTTGAGATAAATGTTAACCAAAAGTTGTGAAGTCACATTGCCGAGCGGGAGACCAACTCCAACTTGAGTGGAATAGAAACTACCGATGATTTGTTCCAGAAGCCAGATAATATCTGGGTCAGAAATTCTTTGCTTCAACAAATCGAGCAGTATCCTTTGATCAATACTAGCGAAGAATTTCCGAATATCACATTTCAACACCCAGATTGTTCTCGTATGGTTATGACTAACTTGATAAGCAAAAGCTCGAAAACGATTAAGCGCCTTGTGCGTCCCCTTACCCAATCGGCAGGAAAAAGAATCGGGGATGAAAATTTGATGGTAGAACCAGTAAAGTTGACGATAGATTGCGTGATGAACAAGTCGGTCGCGTACAGTCGCCTTATGGATGTCGCGCGGTTTCGGATCGTGGAGGCGGAAATGTTGATAATCGCTATGACGATAGGTTCTATCCTGCAAATCGCGCTTCAGAGACAAAACATTATTCATTAACCGGAATCCAAACTCTTGCACATCGAGTTTATGTTGTTTACCGCGGACAAACTCTCGCCATGCACCGAGCAGATTTTCAACGGAAATGATATGATCGTAAGATAAATGGAAAATCTTAGGCATACTTTGAAGTCACCCCCCCCCGACCGAAATTTGCGGAAACTTTTGCCATTATTGCAAGAATTAAAAAGTGTTTACTTAATCTGGTTTCAATATTATCAAACTTTACCCAAAACTCATCGTCATACCCTCGGGCAAAGAGTTGATACTATTCTAATCGAGACGATTGAAGCCACGGCAACGGCCTCCTTCCTTGCACCACTGGAGAAATTGCCATTTGTACGTTTGGCGATCAGAAAAATCGATACCCTAAAAATTCTTTTAATGATTCTCTGGGAAACGGACTCACTAGAAGTTAAGAAATATATTCACTTGTCAGAAAAGTTGGAACCAGTTGGTCGAATGCTCGGCGGTTGGCATGGGCAACTCTTAAAACAAAACTCCCCCACTACCAGAGTGGAGAAGAAATGAAGTGAGTTGCGAAGCCCCGCGAACCACCAGTTGTCATTCCAGTCGTTGTCGTTGCGGTTGACGTTCACCTTGCGTTCGTCGTCGTTCCAACGGTTGAACGTGGCAAATTGTAAAGAGAGCCGTCCATATCACACTGCCCCTTGGATTCACTAATAAGCAAAAGAAAACTTGAGGCTGTATCTAATTCGGCATCGTAATGCCCTAGCCCTCTATACCAAGTAACTTCATTTTTTGAAGTGTCTGCATAAGTCCTCCGTCTTAATCCGCCAACTGGCGGACAAAAACGCTCTCAACTTATGGATACTGGATTCGGTGGCAAGAAACCTGATTGATCTCTTACTAATATTCACCTACTACCAATTCTATTTTATCAGAAGATAAGAAAAAACACACCTTACGATGTGTTTTCCAGTGTTTACGTTTTGGAATACGTTTGGCATTTGTTGCCGAAGTTCAAAGTCCAGAGGGTCCGAGGGCTTAAGTTGAGGTCCCAAGCCCCGAGGACTTGCGAAGCCCCGCGAACCACCAGTCGTCACGCCAGACGTAGTCGTAGCGGTAGACGTCCACCCCGCGTGCGACGACGCGCCAACGGAGGAACGCGGCAAAGCACCATTTCCCGTCAGAGTCTTTCCAATGAGTACCATTGGGATGAGTGTCGGCGAAGGCTGGATCGACTTCGTTGAGAGCGGCGAGAGAGTAAGGATCAGCGGGGATGAGACCGCGCTGATCGCACTCCTTCTCGAGGTCGTTATCCGAGATGTGACCGTTTCGCTCGGACAGATCGGACTTGAATAACACCAGCTCGACTTCTTCGCCCTCGCCTTTTGGCATGTTGTCCACCACTTTGCGATCGGTGTACTGCTTGCGTCCCGTGGCATCGAGGGCCTGTTGAGGGGTAAGCGAACGGTTCACCTTTACACGACGGGTGACCAGATTGCTGACCATCTCAACGCGCCGACGAAGAACCTCAAACCACTCACCAACAAGTTCAGACTGGCCAAACACTTGCTGAACAGCCTCCGAAGGAAGCTCCGTTCGATGTTTGCGAAGTTGAGCGCGGAACAATTCAACCGCTCTCTCAACTTGCTTTACCGTCATTGGGGATGGGGTCATGGTTTTTGCCATGTCGTCATCTCGCTTTCTGTTGACAATGTCCATTAGCGATAAACAGCAACATACCGAATATGAGTTAATGCCCGTTTCGGGTGCCTGGTTTGACCATTCCGTGTTAGGGTGTAAGGGTCGTTTGATTAAAAACTAATTCGTCTTGTAAAAATGCCCAAA
>JAGVGK010000041.1 GCA_020057185.1 Minisyncoccota bacterium
CCCGACTTTACGTCGGGGCTACAAGCTATCACAACCACACCAAACAAGCGCGACGAGAATGAGCGCGAGTGAAGATGGAAAACGCGTACCACAACCTTCTCTAACATTCGGAGGGCGTTTTTCATCAGGTGTTTAATTACTCAAATTATATCATTTTTGGTACTTAAAACTTAGCGGAAGAGCAAGATAAGTGGGGATAAAAAAGAAATCAATTTGTCAATTTTATCCACAGCATACTTGTCTATTATATTGACATGGTTTCTATTATACCTATACTGTAAGTATGATTAAACATAAATTTTTATTAGAACTGCGCAATAAACAGGCGCTTTCTCAAGCTTTTGTCGCTGGGAAAATTGGTGTTTCAAGGGCGAGTTATATAGAAATTGAAAAGGGGGCGAAAGAGTTAACCATTTCGCAGGCAAATAAAATTGCTGAGATTTTTAATATTTCTTTATCCGAACTAATATCCGGAGACAAAATCCCTGATATTAAAGTTTCTATTAAAAAAGATGTTCCAGGAAAAAAAGAAAAACCGGAAATCCGTATTGATGTACCCCAAAAAAATCTTAAGAAATTCAAAGAAGTATTACTCTATATTTTAGAAAAAGTGGGTAGTAAGTCTAACGTTGGAATGACTGTTTTGTATAAACTTCTGTATTTTATTGACTTTGATTATTACGAAAAATTCGAGGAACAACTTGTTGGTGCTACTTATATAAAAAATCATTTTGGGCCGACTCCGGTAGAGTTTAAAAAAATTGTGGAATCGATGGAATTAAAGGGAGAACTCGAGACAGTCAAAAGTAAGTATTTCCTACATGAGCAGACAAAGTATTTACCACGCCGGGAATCTGACATATCCGTATTAAATGCTAGAGAGATAAAGCATGTTGACGAAGTGCTATCAAGATTAAGTGATAAAAATGCCACAGAATTGAGCGATTATTCTCATCAAGATATTCCTTGGCTCATAGCTAAAGATGGTCAAATAATCAAATACGAAGGAGTATTTTACCGTACCGAGGAAACTTCCGTTAGAGAATATGAACCAGATTAATTATAAAATAAGACGGGAATTTGAAAAAGATTTCAAGAGGTTGTCAAAAAAATTTAGATCCCTAGAAGAAGATTTCGAGTTTGCTAAAATAGCATCAATCGAACCTTATCATGTGGGAATACTAGACAATGGCGTGCGGGTAAAAAAAGATATTAATGCCATTTTTCTAATCTCAAATTTTTGTACCGAAGAATTGAAAATTTGTAAATTAAAAAAGTTTGCCTGTAAATCTCTAAAGGGTCGCGGAGTAAAAAGTGGCATCCGGATCATTTATGCGTATTATGTTTTAACCAATACGGTTGATTTTATTGAAATGTATTTCAAAGGTGAGTCTGAAAATGAAGATAGAGAAAGAATAAAGCAATACTTGGCTAGCGCACGAATAGGAGAATAGCAAAAAATAATAAAAAAAACGCACCCTGATTAGTCAGAGTGCGTTCACGACAACAGATAGGCGATCGCGTCGGTGGCCCGATAGGTGGATCGTTCATCCGTCATAAGGTGATGTAAGAAACTGACATCATCCCCCAGGGTGAAGATCGGCGCTTCATTCGGATTCCCGAATCCGGCGGCGGCGAGAAGTCCGTTGCAGAGGCAACGAACACCCGCCGTGTCTTCACTTCTCCCGCCCTTGCTCTCGTAATCTTTGACTGGTTCACCCGAACAACGGTAGACGACGGTGTCGTCATGCTGGCACGGCACGCGCAAGGCGCAGACATCGCACACCCGCTGACGCGCTTCGAAGATGGCGGAGTCGGATTGTGTTCCCGATAGTTGGACGACTTTGAAGGGGAAGCCCGTCGGTGAAGCGCGGGGATCGGTTCGAATAACCAATTCACCACGGAAGCCGAGACGCCGTATTTCGTTACGGAAGGAAGGTCTCATCCCAGATTCTTCACAGAGAGCGAAAATAGAGCCGACTTGGATTCCCGTTGCGCCGAGTGCCAGCGCTTGGGCTAGACCGTGAGGTGACGCCAACGATCCCGCGACCCAGAAGGGTAGACCGAGATCACGAAGTTTGTCGAAAGCCACTTCGTCTCTTTGACCATAGATTGGCTGGCCGGTTTTATCGAACACCCCCTTCTCGCGTGGCGGAGCATTGTGACCGCCCGCGGTTGGTCGTTCGATGACGAAGCCCTGAATACTGCCAGGCGAGAGACGATTGACCATCAGTGAAGCCAAGATGTTGGTTGAAACAATGGGCAAGAAATCCGGGCGTTGCATCTCCGGTAATTTGGCGCCAAAGAATTCACGGGGATTAAAACTAACCAGTACGGAACCATTCGGATGCCCAACGACTTGAACTCGGTAGGTGGAAATATTACCGGACGCGATGGCATCGAGCACGCCCGGAATCTGGAGGGTAATGCCCGCGCCCATCGTGACACAGTCAACCCCGGCCAGCATTGCCCCGGTGAGATTATAGAGGTGGGGGAGCTGGATTTTTTCCAGGAAGTTTATCGAGACTGGTCGCGAATACCCTTCTCTGGCTAGCCAGACGAAAGCAAAGCTTGCCACCACCAACAGTTCAATCAAGTCTCGATCGGGGCGCAGGTTAATGGCGGAAACGGTTCGGAATTTCTGACCGACAGTAATCCCGCCCGGGACAAAATACTTTCTGATAATCCGCTCAGCGACGGTTGGAAACGGAAAGTGCGCGAGGGCGCGACGGAAGTGTTCGCCCGGATCGCCGGATTGGAGGATGTGCGTCATAATTTGTTCGGCGGCGACGCCAGAAACTGTCCCGAGAACATCGGGATTTCGGGAACAAGCATTAGCGAGAGTGGGGCTCGAGATGAAGACCCCCATCCCGCCTTGGATTAATTTGGGCAGTGGTCTCATACGATCTCCTTTCTCTGTTTGGTAAAGAACTATTTTGACAAAATGTCTCCTCGCTTATCATAGTTTAGTTCAGGGAATTTTGCTATAGTTGGCGAATGAAAAAAGTTTTTCGGTCCGCGATTATTGTCTTGGTTGTATCGCTGGTAGCGATTATTCTCACCTCTTTAATTATCAAACTAAAAACAGATCAGTATATTTATCGTGATCTTGTTCAAGCGCCGAAGGCGCAAGTGGCGGTGATTCTCGGCGCGGCGATCTTGAAGAATGGCGGTCTCTCGCCGATTTTACGCGAACGAGTTGATCGAGCCCAAATGCTTTATGAAGCGGGAAAAGTGGAAAAGATTTTAGTGACCGGCGATAATAGCACGCTCGCTCACAATGAAGTGAATCCGGTGCGTTTATATTTGTTGGAAAATAATATTCCGGATCAAGACATTTTTCTGGATCATGCCGGTTTCGATACTTACAGCAGTATGTATCGCGCGCGCGATATTTTCCTCGCCGATTCGATGATTGTGGTCAGCCAATCATTCCACCTCCCGCGGGCGCTCTTTATCGCCCGCGCGCTCGGGATTAAAGCTTACGGATTCGAAGCCGATCAGAGCCAAAGCCATTATTTGTTGAGAAATTATTTCCGTGAAATGTTGGCGAATATCAAGGCCGTTTTCAATGTTCTCTTCCACCGCGCGCCGAAATATCTCGGCGAAGAAATCCCCTTGACCGGCGCGGGGAATATTTAAAATGAATAAAAAAACTGGGGAAGATGAACTTCCCCAGCGGTGCCACGATCTTAACTCGTCGTGGAAGCGATCAGCCGGCGATTAATTCCAGATCATCGGCCGGTACCCAAATAACTTCATATTTTTCCGTCTGGCTGACATCCAGAGTCGGCACTTTCCCGCGGAAACATTCGTCCGCGATTTCACGAATGAATTCGGTTACCCAAGCCAGGTACCAACCTCGGCCTCGTCCCCGACAAGAGACTAAAACCATATCTCCAGCTTTAATCCCCAAAGCCCAACGATTTTTCAACCGACTGCTAGAAGACATAACAATCTCCACTCGGCGATACTTTTTCAACATAACACATTATAATTTTGGAAGCAACTTGCTTTTATTGTTGAATAATGTTAGGGTGGAAACTTATGCATCAACAATCATTTCAGCCTCGATCAAGTCATCATAAACACAGCTCGCGCCCGCCTCAACGAGGGGGTTATCGCGGACCATTTCGCGGTCGCTCAAGTTCCGGTGGTCCTCGTCGTGGTGGTGGCCCACGACGCCAACGACTTGACATCAGCGCTTTCATCAATAAAGCGGTGGTGGTGGAAGAGACCGAGCAGCATTTTCTCCCCGAACATTCTTTCGCCAGTTTCGTGATTGATGAGCGATTGAAGAAAAATATTATTAGCAAAGGTTATAGCTCACCGACGCCGATTCAAGATCGGGCTATTCCGCACATTTTGCAGGGCAAGGATGTGGTGGGGATTGCCAATACCGGCACGGGCAAGACCGCTGCTTTCCTGATTCCGATTATCAATAAAGTGCTCAAGAATCCGCGCGAGCCGGTGCTAATTGTGGTGCCCACGCGCGAACTCGCAATTCAGATCAATCAAGAATTTATTGCTTTCACGGCGCATCTCCGGCTCTTCTCCGTCTGTTGCGTTGGTGGCACAAATATCTCGCCCCAGATTCGCGATCTGCGACACCCGAATCATTTCGTCATTGGCACCCCCGGTCGGCTGAAGGATCTGATCAATCGCCAAGTGCTCAAACTCGGGACGACCACGACGGTAATTCTCGATGAAGCCGATCGGATGCTCGATATGGGCTTCATTCCCGATATGCGTTTTATTATGGCCAAGTTGCCGGTGATGAGGCAGACGCTTTTTTTCTCGGCGACACTCTCGGCCGAGGTGAAGGGGATTATTCATGATTTCCTGCGCGAGCCCGTCCATATCTCGGTCACGACGCGCGCCACCGCCGATAACATTGATCAAGATATTGTTCGACTGAAAGCAGGACAGGAAAAAGTTGAGGCGCTTCACGATCTTTTAATTCGTCCCGATTTTCAAAAAGTATTAATTTTTGGACGCACCAAACACGGCGTGGAGAAATTGGCGGTTAGTTTGGTCAAGCGCGGATTCAAGGCGGACTCGATTCACGGCAACAAGAGTCAAGGTCAACGCCAGCGTTCGCTCGGGCTGTTCAAAGAGGGGCGGATTCAAGTGTTGGTTGCCACCGATGTCGCCGCGCGCGGTCTCGATATCGCCAATGTCAGCCATGTCATCAATTACGATTTGCCCGCCACTTACGAAGATTATGTTCACCGCATCGGGCGCACCGGTCGCGGTACCGCCTCCGGCTCGGCGCTCACTTTCGTGGAGTAAATAGGTGGCTATTCTATTTGAGCAGGTAGTATATTTGCATCATTTTCTTTGTGAAAAATAAAACAGGCTGTGGATAAGTAATAATTAGTCGAAAAAAATCTTTCTTTTTAGCCATATTTTTGTAGTCGAATTTTCCTTTTCAAATATGAGGTTTTTTGTTTTAATTAAGGTATGAATAATTTTACTACTCCTCTTGAAAGTGCTACTAGAAAAGAAATAGATAGAGTTCTTACTAACACCGGTTGGAAAACTGGTGAATTTGAAAAAGATTGCAATGTTTTCACCGAAAGGGTGAGAACCAAAGGAGAAGAAATGAGGATAAAAAAAGCTTTTCCAAAAGGTCGCTTTCCTGATTATGTTTTATATAAATCAAATAGTTTTGAACCGATTGCTGTTATTGAGGCCAAAAGGATTGGTTCGAATTTGGAGAAAGCATTAAAGCAAGCAAAGGAGTATGCCAATTGTATCGGTGCTCCTATTATATTTGCCGTTGATGGCGCAATAGTAGAAACGCAATGGGTTACGAATGGGAAATTTTTGCGGTTTGATGGACAACTCATTACTGAAATCGTTTCAGAAAAGACTCTTTTACGATTTGTTGATGTGGGGAAACACGAGATCGCTTCGGCGAGAAAAAATACAAAAACAAAAGAGGAACTGATTCATATTTTCAAACGGACTAACGACTTGTTGAGAGAAGAAGGCATGAGGGAGGGGGTTGAGCGTTTTACTGAATTTTCCAATCTTCTTTTTCTAAAGCTCATTGACGAAATTGAGGAGGAACGAGAACAAAAAGGGGAAGAACGAAGGATAGAAAAAATGTACTCGTGGAGGGCATTCAATAAGAAGCCCGCTCAAGAAATGTTAGATTACATTAACGATACAGTCCTTCCGAAATTAGTTGGAAAATATAATCATAGTGGCGATGTTTTTTCCGAGAAACTAGGAATTAAAAAACCAAATATCTTAAAAAGTATTGTTGACGAGCTTTCCAAGCTCACCCTTCTTGATATTGATAGTGATATAAAAGGAGATGCTTTTGAATACTTCTTGAAAAACTCCGTAACTGTCGGGAACGATCTTGGCGAATACTACACCCCACGACATATCGTCAAGCTTATTGTCGACTTAGTGAATCCAAAATTTGGAGATAAGGTATATGACCCTGCGTGTGGTACAGGTGGTTTCTTAATCGAAGCCTTTAGACACATCAAGAGAAATACAAAACAAACTAAGGAAAACATGGCAATTTTAGAAAATGAGACTATTTATGGAGGAGAATTAACAGAGACGGCCAAAATTGCAAAAATGAATATGATTTTAGCTGGTGATGGGCACACTCATATCAAGCGACAGGATAGTTTAGAAAATCCAAGAAAGAACGAATTTGATATTGTGCTTACCAATTTCCCGTTTTCTCAATCTACGGACCATGCTCATTTGTATGGATTATCAAATAGGACGGCAAACCCCATATTTTTAAAGCATGTTGTAGATTCTTTGAAAGATGGTGGCAGAGCTGGTGTGGTTGTTCCTGATGGGGTTTTGTTTGGTAAAGACATTGATAGCGTGAATGTTAGAAAAATTTTAGTGCAAACATGTAAAATCGAAGCTATTTTGCAAATGAGTGTCCACACATTTTCTCCTTATACAAAACAGCCAACAAGTATATTAATTTTTGAAAAAGGTAGTAAAACCGAAAAAATTTGGTTTTTTGAGGTTGAAAATGACGGCTTTATGGGATCAACAAAAAAGAAGCCAGTGGAGAAAAATGATATGCCCTTACTTCGCTCTTTGTGGAATGACAAAGCCAGTTCTTCTAATTCCTTTACATTAAAATATGAAGATATAGAGCCCAAAAGAGTAAAACTTTTTATGAACTTCTATAAAAAAAGAAAGTCTGTTAAGAGTGGAAAAGAACTGGGTGATATTTGTGACGAACCGATTTTGGGAGCAACACCTTATACAAGTAATCCAGATTTTTATGGTGACAAACATTTGTGGGTAACAATTGCTGATATGAAAGAGAAATATATTAACGATACTCACTTAAAATTGAGCGATTTGGGAGCTGAAAAATTAGGTAAAAGAAGAAAACATAAAAAAGGAACTCTACTCATGTCTTTTAAACTTACATTAGGGAAGACAGCGTTTGTGGGAAAAGAACTGTTTACAAACGAGGCGATATGTGCGTTACCACTGAAAAGGGAATATAATACTGAGGAGATCAAAGAATATCTATTCGAGATATTACCATTGATTAATTATGTTCCTTATGCTCAACGTGCTGCAAAGGGATATACTCTAAATAAAGAACTTTTACCCACCGTTGAGATACCTTTTCCTGGACAGAATGAAAGACTAAAGATAGTTGAAAAAAAGAAATCACTAATAAATGAAAGAGACGATCTTCAAACTGCTTTAGACAAAAACGCCACCGAATATGATCAGTTTATAAAAACAGAAATCATGGGTCTATAAGAAATATGTTCAAGCTCATTACGATCACCCCAACGCATCTCTGGATTATTTTTGGTGTCGTGCTCGCTCTTTTTACCGGTATGAGTTTGATTCTTTTTTATCACTGGGTTAAATATCGATCGGGGAATGCCGGCGTGATCGTAGCTGGAACAATTTATTTAGCCGTGAGCGCTTTACTTATTGTTTTAGCGTTCACGGCGCTGGTTGCCCTTTAACAAATTTATATTTATGCCACTTCTCTCATCTGACGAAAAAATTGTTTTTAAAATCCGGAAGCATTGGTTGATGGTTGCTGTCTCCGCGCTCGGCTTCCTTGGTTTGGCACTGGTGCCGTTGATTATTGATAGTACGGTGGGTTTTAACTTGTCTTTTTTGCCAATTACGGTGAGTGAAATTATTAAACCTAATCTGGGAGTTTTTTTCTATCTTCTCTGGTTGCTCGCGATGTGGGTCGGTTTTTTCTCCGCTTGGACTGATTATTATCTCGATGTTT
This sequence comes from Minisyncoccota bacterium, assembly GCA_020057185.1. Classification (GTDB taxonomy): domain Bacteria; phylum Patescibacteriota; class Minisyncoccia; order Phycocordibacterales; family JACOZG01; genus JAGVGK01. Next base: position 8,267 of record JAGVGK010000041.1, read on the forward strand.
GGCAGGTGACGGATCAGCGAATTATTGATATTGAACAAAAAGGTTTTTTCAGTCGCGACGAGGCGACAATTCGGTTCGAAAATATTCAAGATATCACCATTGATACGCACGGTTTTTTCGCCACCATTTTCGACTTCGGCGATTTGCGGGTTCAATCCGCCGGCGAACGGCGTGAGTTCGTGATCGAGAACGCCACTCACCCCGAAGCGATGAAAAAGAAAATCCAAGCGCTTCAAGATCGGGTGGTTATGCCCCGTAATTAGTTATAAACAGTTATATCTAGTGGCAAGGTCTGGTATAATAAACTGGTCCATAACAACAACCTAAAAATACAATGTCGGTTAAAGTTCTGATGTTTGGGTGGGAATTCCCGCCGCATAATAGCGGTGGGTTAGGCACGGCTTGTTTCGGCTTGACGCGCGCCTTGGCGCGCGATGGTACGGCGATTACTTTCGTCTTGCCGAAGCGGGTCAACGCCGGCGCCGACTGGTTGAAAATGTGTTTTGCCGATTTACCAGCGGTGATTGGTCGTGGAATTACGACTCATCTCTATCCATATATCACCAGCGAGAGTTATGCGCGCGAGCGCAAGGGATTACCGCCGATTTATGGTCTCGATTTAATCGGCGAAGTGAGACGCTACGGAATACTCGCTGGCGAGATTGCTACCGCCGAATCTTTTGATATTATCCACGCTCACGATTGGCTCTCCTTCCCGGCTGGTCTCGAGGCCAAGCGCGTGTCGGGTAAACCGCTCGTCGTTCATGTTCACGCCACCGAGTTTGATCGCACCGGTGGCACGGGCGTTAACGAAGAAGTTTATAAAATTGAGAAAGAGGGAATGAGTCGCGCCGATGCCGTGGTGGCCGTGAGTCAGTGGACGAAGAATTTAATTATTCGCCACTACGGCATCCCGCCGGAGAAAGTGACGGTCGTGCACAACGGGATCGAAGCGGGGGATTATCAGCCCTTGCCGGATCGACTCTCGGCACTCAAGCAAGTGGGGGAGAAGATTGTGCTTTTCGTCGGGCGCATTACTTTACAAAAAGGGCCCGACTATTTTATTCGCGCCGCCAAACGGGTGCTCGAACTCCAACCGAAAGTTTATTTTCTCATTGCCGGCTCGGGCGATATGGAAGGCCAAGTGCTCCGCGAAGCGGCGGCGCTCGGCATTGCCGATCGGGTCATCTTCACCGGTTTTGTTCGTGGCGCCGAGCTCGACGCGCTTTATCAGTCGGCCGATCTCTATGTTTTGCCCTCGGTCTCCGAACCCTTCGGGATTACGCCACTCGAGTCGCTCGTCAACGGCACGCCGGTAATTATTTCTTATCAATCCGGTGTCGCCGAAGTTCTCCGTCACGCCCTTAAAGTTGATTTTTGGGACACGGAAGAATTAGCTAATCAGATTATTACGGTTCTTCGCCATCCCGCCCTCCACCAAACGCTTAAGCAATATGGTGGTGACGAAGTTCGCAAAGTCACATGGACCGCCGCAGCGGATAAATGTCTCGCACTTTATCACCAATTATTGCCAGCTTGATGGAGTTTGCTTTTTACAGTGATTGCGGTATGATAAAAATCAGATAAGAGCAAGCGTCGCGTGATCGCTTGTTAGTTCCTTGGAATAAACAGAAGGAGAAGAATAATGTGGGGTCAGGTAAATGATAGAGTTAAACAACAAATCCATACGTCACCGCCCATTCCCTTGGGATTCAGTGTTACCTCCGAGATTTTTGGCGTGACAGTCGTAACTAAACATGCTTGGGACCAATTCTGCCATCGTTATCTTCGGGGGACTAATCAACTTGATGAATCCGGGAAATATGCAGCCAGCTTCTTCGCTAAACGATTCTGCGAATGTTTTTCTCGGGCTAAAGAAGCACCCTTGCCGATACCCCATGCGGTGATGAGAACGATTAAAAACAAGTTCCAGCCGACCAGATATTTTATGGATCCTTATGTCAATCTCCGTTTCGTAATCGTTGGGGAAAAGGGAAGCAGAGAAACGCCGCGTATTCTTACCGTAGAAATTCCATATTGCCAAGGGTAGTCCTCCGGGATTGCCCTTTTTCTTTTTCTGAAAAATAAAGAATCCCGCCAGGTCTGGTGACGTGGCGGGGATGGTTGAACTAAGCGGAAGCTAATTCTTGTTGAGAAACTGACAACGATTGCGGATCAACTATCTCTCCAAAAAAACATAAAAATCTCTCATCCTTTTCTTTTCTTCGATTAGCCACCGTTGTGATCGCCAGGTTTCTTTCCTCGACGGAATAAAATGGACCGTAGACTCTTCCAGCTTGCGAAAAAGTTTTCTTCCCGTCCTTATACTTCTGTCCTAGCAACATAAAGAACGACTCTTCTCCCACTGTTCACCGCTCCTTTGCAAAGATCGAATCCATTCTGCCCCAGCACCGCGCCAAGGCTTCTTTTACTTATTTTATGATAGCAATTAATTTTGTAAAAGTACAATTCACTAACTCTTAAACTATTTACGACCGTGCAAAAGTTAAGAGTAAGGGTTATGATGTTGGATGTATGAGAGCTGAACATCGAACGAGAGTTAAAGAAATTATTTTGGCGACGGTCGGTCTGGCTGGCCTTGTGACCTTGGCGGTTTTGGCTCCCAACGCTGTTCAACTTCTTAAATATGTAATAAAAAATGATCGTCAACGACAAAATCGTCTTTATTACATCAAATCAGTGACTAAAAAAATGGCTGATAGTGGTTTGATTACTTTTGCAGAAAATCAGCAAGGTCAAAAGGTAGTTCGTTTAACCAAAAAAGGGCAAGCAGAACTGAAACATTATCAACAGGCGGGGATAGTAATACCCAAACCGGCAAAATGGGATGGGAAGTTTCGCTTGATTATTTTTGATATTAAAGAATGGAAACGGAGTTCTCGAGACGAATTGCGCCAATGGTTGATGAATCTTGGTTTTGTCCGTTTGCAAAATAGTGTTTGGGCTTATCCTTATGAATGTCGGGAAGTAATTGTTTTACTGAAAGCTAACTTCCGTCTCGGCAAGGAGGTTTTGTATCTAACCGCCGATTATCTGGAGAACGATGCGTGGCTCAAGAAATTTTTCGGTCTAACTTAAAAAGTTTGGTGTAAACCTAACTCTTAAACTATTTACGGTCGTAGAAAGTTTAAGAGTTTTGTTATTGATTATTTATGCTAAAGTATATCGATGTCACCTGAAGAATTAGCTCAAGAAGCCAATCAGAAAATAAAAGAGTGGGTGGTGGGCAAAGATAAATTAGTGGTGGCCATTGATGGCTATACTGGTTCAGGCAAAACCACCTTGCTCAATAATCTGGTCAAGCTTAATTCTGAAATTTTGCCCGTCCATTTTGATGATTTTCTTTTTTCTCGCAAAAAAGTTGATATAAAGGATTTTGAACTCGGTTATAACAACTACCCCGAAATTGAAAAACTGGTCAACACTTTCCGAATTTCTAATATGTCTTACCGAACTAAGATTTTTAATGCCGATTCTGGAGAAGTGGATACGCCGGTCGAGTATAATTTTTCAAAACAGATTTTGGTCATTGATGGTATTCGGATGTTCCATCCGAAACTGCTCAACCATCTTTGGGATCGGCGCGTTTATCTTGATGGCGACACGGAAGAGATTGATAAACGGAGAGTTGAACGAGAGAAAAAACGTTGGGGTGATAAATATTTTCCCGAAACTCATCCTGATTCGCACTTCAAACATTTAACTATTGCTCTTAAAAAATATCGAGAAGAATATAAACCAGAACAGCAAGCGGATTTTGTGTTAAGATAAGTCTATGCCGGCCGTGTGCTTCTATTTTCAAGTTCATCAGCCCTATCGGGTTAAGCGTTACCGTGTTTTCGATGTTGGTCACGATTCTGAATATTTTAATGACGAATCTGAAACGGATCTTAATAACGGACGAATTCTGCGGAAGGTGGCGGGGAAATGTTATCAACCGGCCAACGCGCTACTTCTCGAATTACTAAAACGCCATCCCGAATTCAAAGCTAGTTTCTCGCTTTCGGGTGTTTTGCTTGAGCAACTCGAGCAGTTTTCACCCGCGACGCTCGACTCCTTCCGTCGGCTCGTGGATACCGGTCGCGTGGCGATTCTCGGCGAGACTTATCATCACTCGCTCGCTTTCTTTTATTCTCTGCCTGAATTTGAACAGCAGGTAAAATTACATCGCGAAAAGGTGAGAGAGATATTTGGCATCAAGCCAAAAGTTTTTCGCAATACCGAGCTCGCTTACAATAATAATTTAGGTTTATGGGCGGACCAGCAGGGTTACGATGCGATACTCGCCGAAGGGTGGGGTCGGATTCTTGGTTGGCGGAGTCCGAATTTCGTTTATCGCCCGAAGGGTGCCAAGCGGACGAAACTTCTGCTCAAGAATTATAAAATGTCCGATGATGTCGCTTTCCGTTTTTCCGAGAAGTCGTGGTCGGAATATCCGTTGACCGCGCCGAAGTTTAGCCAGTGGGTGTCGGCGGTCAACGGCACCGGTGACCTAATTAATCTTTTCATGGACTACGAAACTTTCGGCGAGCATCAATGGGAAGATACCGGCATTTTCAATTTTCTCCGTCACTTGCCCGGGGAAATTCTCGCTCATCCCGATAACGGTTTCGTCACCGTTGAAGAAGCGGCGCGCAATTATCCAGTTCGCGATCAGGTGGACGCGCCGGAAGTCGTAACTTGGGCCGACACCGAACGCGATCTCTCGGCGTGGATGGGGAATGATCTTCAGACCTCCGCGCTTCGCGCGATTTATGATCTCGAACCGCTCGTGCTCGCGACGAACGATCCGACAGTACTCAACACTTGGCGCCGGCTCACCACTTCCGATCATTTCTATTATATGTGCACCAAATGGTTTGCCGACGGCGATGTCCATGCTTATTTCAATCCCTATCGATCGCCTTACGAAGCCTTCATCGCTTACATCAATGCGACCACCGATCTCCGTTTGCGTCTCGGAGTGGATAACTCGGCTTTTCCCACTTCCCACCCGTCCGCGATTTTAGTAGAATAATAAGATGTTGAAAAAGAAATTAGTTCGTCAACCGAAAGTTTCGAAAGTTGCTCGACCGAAAGCGAAAGCACTATCATTGGTGACGGCCCCAGCTGGGTCATTTTTCTGGGTCAATAATGGTCCGCCTCTTCGCCACCTGCTGGACTTGAGCAAGTTCCTTGCGATTATTACCGAGGAACAATTCCATTATCACACCCAGCGCGCTGGCAACGATTTTGCTAAATGGGTAGAAGCGATTTTGAGCGACAAGTTATGCGCGCGAGCGCTGGAGAAGTCGAAGACCGTAGCGACCGCGCGCGCGGCTGTTGGTCGCGCGCTCAAGCGCTACAATGTCTAAGGCACTGACTCTCGGCAACGGTAATATTCTTGTTAACCTGGATCAGTTCGGACAGGTGCGGGATTTTTATTTCCCCTATGTTGGTTTAGAGAATCAAATCGGCGGGCATTTTCTTCATCGCCTGGGTGTTTTTGTTAATGGAACTTTGGCCTGGCTGACCGATGATGACTGGATAATTACGATTGAATCAGAAGAGACGGTGTTGGCGGGAAAAATTCGAGCGGTTAACGCCCGTCTTGGCGTGACACTTATAATTACCGATCTGGTTTATAATGAGAAAAATATTTTCTTGCGTCGAGTGGTAGTTAAGAATACACGATCGGATGCGACCCGTGTGATTAAAGTTTTTTTCAACCAGCAATTCGAATTGTATGAGTCACATATGGCGCATACGGTTTATTATGACCCACTTCGGAAAACGATTATTCATTACCGCAACCAGCGAGTTTTTTTGATCAATGCCCAGCTGGAAGGTCGCGGGTTTGACGATTATTCCACCGGCGTTTTTGGCGCCGAGGGGAAAGAGGGGACGCATAAAGATGCTGAAGATGGTTTATTGGCGAAGAATAATATTGAACACGGGCAAGTTGATTCCGTCATTGGTCTCTCGACGACTTATCAACCGCTCGAAGAGAAGCTTGTTTATTATTGGGTGGCGGTGGGTGAATCAATTACTGAAGCGGAGGCCCTTGATAAATATACGATTGAGCATGGTCCTGGACATTTGGTTGAGACGACGACCAATTTTTGGCGCGCGTGGGTTAAAAGGCAGAATTTCAATTTCCATGGTCTGGAACCAGCCGTGGTTAGTCTGTTTCAAAAATCGCTCCTGATTATGCGCGCTCATGTGAGTGGCAACGGCGCGATCATTGCCTCTGGCGATTCCAATGTGTTGCAAAAAGGGAAGGACACTTATTGTTATGTTTGGCCACGGGACGCCGCGATTACCGCGCTGGCGTTAAGTGAAGCCGGCGACACTCATGTAGCAAAACTCTTTTTCGGTTTTTGCAACCGGGTGATTTCGGCCGATGGTTATTTCCGACACAAGTATAGTCCCGACGGATCGCTCGGCAGTTCTTGGCATCCGTGGCTTCATGATGGCCAATTCCAATTACCAATTCAAGAAGACGGCACGGCGCTGATTCTTCACACCCTCTGGCGTTATTATGAAATTTCTAAAGATTTAGAATTTATTGAATCAATTTATAATTCCTTGATTAAAAAGACCGCCGACTTTCTGGTGCTTTACCGCGATGACCGAACGGGGTTGCCGAAGCCTAGTTATGATCTCTGGGAAGAACATTTTGGTGTTACTACCTTTACCGCCGCGAGTGTCGTGGGCGCGCTCTCGGCCGCAGCGAAGTTTGCCAAGCTTTTAGGGAAGAAAAAGAGCGAAGTGATTTATCAAGAAGCTTCGGAATCAGTTCGTCAGGCTATTCTCAGTCTTCTCTACGATTCTGATAATCATCGATTTTGTAAACTGCTCCAATTAACAAGTGATGAGCTCCATTATGATCTGACGATTGATGCCTCAACGGCGCACGGGCTTTCGATTTTTGGTATTTTGCCATCAGATGATCCTCGTTTGGTGCAAGAAATAGCCACCGCCGAGACGGCGCTCACGGCACGGGCGGGGATTGGTGGTCTCGCGCGCTATCAAGGGGATTCTTACCAAAGATTGGATGGGAGCAAAGTAAGCAATCCGTGGTTCATCACGACCTTATGGTTTACTCAACACGCGATCCGCACGGCGAAGAACGAAGCTGATCTTAAGCCAGTGATCGAACGGCTTGATTGGTGCGCGCGTTATGCCACTCGCTCGGGGCTTTTATCCGAACAACTTAATCCGATCACTGGGGAGCAACTCTCGGTCTCGCCTCTCGTTTGGAGTCATGCCGAATTTGTGCGAACCGTCATTGCTTATTTGGATAAATTAGAAGCCCTCGGTGTCTGTCAAGCTTGTAATCCGGTATACTAGTTGAGTGAAATTTACGGTTGAGAAAAAGAGCCAGAATTCGCTCGCGCGGGCGGGTAAGATTGAGACCGCGCATGGCGTGATTGAGACACCGGCATTTGTGCCGGTGGCGACGCAAGCGGCGTTTAAAGGAGTAATGCCCGAGGTAGCCAAAGCCGTCGGGACGCAGGTGATCTTTGCCAATACTTTTCACTTGCATCTTTCGCCGGGGGAAGCGGTGGTCAAATTGGCCGGCGGGATTCATAAATTTATGAATTGGTCGGGCCCAATTATGACCGACTCCGGCGGGTTTCAAGTTTTCTCGCTCGGCGTAGCGTATGGGCAAGGGGTGTCAAAGGTGGCGATGACCCCAAGGACTGTCCTTAAGAGGGTGCCCCAAGGACAGTCCTTGGGGTTACTGTCGGCTTCGCTCGTTAAAATCGACGACGATGGCGTAGATTTCCGCTCGCCACGGGATGGCTCGCTTCATCGTTTGACGCCGGAATTCTCGATTGCGATCCAACACGATTTAGGGGCTGACATTATTTTGGTCTTCGACGAATGCACCACCCCCCAAGCGACTGATGCCTATCAAGCGATGGCGCTGGCACGCACTCACGCTTGGGCGAAGCGGAGTTTGGCGGAACACGAGCGTCTTGGTGGTGATCAGGCGTTGTATGGGATTGTCCAAGGCGGGCGCTTCCCGGATTTACGTACCGAGAGTGCGCAGTTCATGTCAACACTCGGTGTTGACGGTTTTGCTATCGGTGGTTCGTTCAATAAAGAAGACATCGGCGTGGTGGTGGCTTTGGTTAATAAGCAATTACCTTTCGATCGACCGAGGCACTTGCTCGGCATTGGCGAAGTGGAAGATATTTTTGCCGGCGTGGCGAGTGGTGTCGATACTTTCGATTGCGTCACACCCACGCGCTTGGGTCGGCATGGGACGGTGGAGACTAAAGAGGGACGATTACATTTAATTTCTAATCAATTCGCCACTGATTTTCAGCCGATCGAAACCGATTGCGCTTGTCCCACTTGCCAGCATTACACCCGCGCTTATTTAAGCCATCTATTTCGGTCGAAAGAAATGTTGTCGACCACTTTGGCTTCGACTCACAATCTCTTTTTCTTCAATTCCCTTATGGCCCAAATCCGCCAAGCCATTTTGCACGATGCTCTCGACGCCTTCCGTCAGCAATTTTTAGCTCGCTATTTACCCCGTTAAAAACAAAGTTTCTAACGGGGTTTATCCTTATTTTGAGCCGTTATTTTCCATCCACAAAATGCTTGACAAGTCATAGTGTTTTATGCTAAGCTAGCCACAGTTAGCGGTGGTGTTCATCGCTTTGACAACGAAACAAAGAGTTTTTTGAGGAGAATGTTATGGAAACTACTGGGGGTTTTACTGTCGGTGAACTTGTGGTCGTGGTTATTTTCGTGGGTGTCGGAATGGGGCTCGTCGGTGTTCTAATTGGGGCTATGTCCCAATCGGGTTATCCAGCCCATATCTCGAACATTCGCGGCAATCACATTTACGAGGTTGTTGTTCCGCGAACTGCAACTGGAAACGGAGACGGATCGTCGTTCGCTGTCCTTAAAGAACAGAACGACCTTTTACGCTTTTTTGTTTTCAGTGCAGATGGAGAACAAGTGGAAAACGGAAAATTTTTGAAGGCGGTTAGGAGCGATGTGAGAAAGGGGGGGGGTGAAGCTCGTCACCCTAAAAGATTAGCTCTGGCTTACCCAATGCGTTCATTTGAAACCCGTACAGTCGCAAGATTGTGCGGGTTTTTCATTACCAAAAAACGACTTCAAGAACGATATGTTAAATAATTCACGACCGTGCGCTATTTATAATACCCCCCAATATGAGGTTTTAAAGTTTTCGATGTCTTACAAAACTCACGATCGTCGATTTACTAAGAACAAATGAAAATGTGAGGCATTCGGTGTTCAACATTTTTGTTCTATTGTTTATCCACTCGGCGAATTTGACGATCGAAGTTGGTTTTGTTAGTCTTTGAATCGGCGAAGGGGATCCGCTCTGCCTGCAAGAGTGACCCTCGTAAGGGGCTGGCGGGAGCCAAGGTTTGTTGTTTGGGGTCAGACACCCAGACGGTTTCGGGAGATACTCCCGCCAGCTCCACTTTTGATCTTCTTGTTTATTGGCTTCCACTCGCGCGCATTGTTGCGCCGCCTCCGAAGGGAGTTTCGTTGTCTTTTCTGACGACGAAGCTCCCTTTTTTTGTTTGACCCCGTAGAAGCGTTCCGCTTTTTACGGGGTTTGAAAAAAATTATAGCGCAAGGTAGAGTGAGGCGGTATGAATGACGCGGGTTTTAAATTACATCGTCCGTTCGTGCCCGCCGGCGATCAGCCGGCGGCGATTAAGAAGTTGGTGGTGGGTTTACAGCGCGGTGATCAACATCAAACTCTGCTTGGCGTCACCGGCTCGGGCAAAACTTTCACGATGGCTAATGTCATTGCTGATTATCAGAAGCCGACCCTCGTTATTGCCCACAATAAAACACTCGCGGCTCAACTGGCGCAAGAGTATAAAGATTTTTTCCCCGAGAACGCGGTGCATTATTTCGTTTCCTATTACGATTATTATCAACCCGAGGCGTATATCGCCACGACCGATACTTATATCGAGAAGGACGCGATGATCAATGAGGAAATTGATCGGTTGCGTCACGCTTCCACCCAAGCTTTGCTCACGCGCCGAGATGTAATTATTGTCGCGTCGGTTTCGTGCATTTATGGGTTAGGCAGTCCGAAAGGTTATGAAGCGGAAAATCTCAAGCTCACGGTGGGGGATGAGTTGTCGCGCACTGATTTGGCAAAGCGTTTGATTAAGGTACATTATGAACGAACGAATGCCGATCTCACTCACGGCACTTTCCGCGCGTTGGGCGGAACAGTGGAAGTGATTCCACCGAGCGGGCGGGAGATTTACGCGATTCGAATTGGTTCGCGCGGGATTGAAGAAATTACGGAATTAAACGCGATCACTCGCGAGGTGGTGGCGGAACGGGAAACAGTTTTTCTTTTTCCCGCCAAACATTTTATCACCAATCAAGAAGCGCGCCGACAAGCGATTATCTCAATCAAGAAAGAATTAGCGATTCGACTTAAAGAATTGGAAAGAACTGGTAAACCACTAGAAGCCGAAAGATTAAAGCGCCGAACAAATTATGATTTGGCGCTCATTCGCGAGGTCGGTTATTGTTCGGGGATTGAAAATTATTCTCGGCATCTCTCGGGACGGAACGCCGGTGAACCGCCGGATACACTCCTCTCTTATTTTGCCCGGACACCGAGTGTTAAAAATTCCCCAACACTCGGTGTCTTGAACGACTTCCTAACCATCATCGACGAATCACATATCACCGTCCCGCAAATTGGCGGAATGTATGCCGGCGACCGCAGTCGGAAGCAAACTCTGATTGAATACGGTTTTCGTTTGCCGAGCGCGTTGGATAATCGGCCACTGACCTTTGCTGAATTTAAAAATCGAGTTGGACCAACGATTTACACCAGCGCCACGCCGAGTAATTATGAACTTAAAATAAGCGGGCAAATTGTCGAACAAATTATTCGCCCGACGGGGTTGGTGGATCCGGAGATTAGCGTTCGATCGTCGATCAATCAAATCAAAGATTTTGTCGCCGAAGCAACTAGCGAAATTGCCCGTGGTCATCGCGTCATCGCCACTACTCTAACCAAGAAGATGGCGGAAGATTTGAGCGCTTATCTTAAAGATGCCAGTCTTAACGCCGAATATTTACACAGTGATATCAAGACGATTGAACGAATTAAAATTCTCTCGAACTTTCGGCGCGGGGCGAAAGAGGGGGGCTTTGATTGTTTAGTGGGCGTAAATTTGCTTCGGGAAGGACTCGATTTGCCGGAAGTCACTTTGATTGGCATTCTTGACGCGGATAAGGAAGGATTTTTGCGTTCGGCAGTGTCGTTGATTCAAACCATTGGTCGCGCGGCGCGCAATGTGGAAGGCCGAGTCATTCTCTACGCCGACCGAGTGACGGGTTCGATGAAAACAGCGATTGATGAGACTAATCGTCGGCGAGCCAAACAAGTGGCTCATAATCAGAAACACGGTATTACCCCGAAAACGATTATCAAAAAAATCAGCGACATCAGCGAAAGTATTGATAATGAACGCGCGCGAGCGTTGGCAGATCTCGTCAAGCTCGACCGCGCGACTTATGGTGGAAATACTCGGAAGATTGTGAAAGAAAAGGAACACCAAATGCGTGAAGCCGTGAAGGAACTCGATTTTGAAACCGCCGCGCTCATCCGTGATGAACTTAAACTCTTAACAATAAAAACTAAAAAATAAAATGTCTTAGATAATTCACGATCGTGAGTTTAGTAAGATATTTTTTTGAACAAGAAAAAGCCACCGGCGACTCGAACGAGTCTCGGTGGCGGGTGCGTTTGCTGTTTTTACGATCAACTTCAGTGTTTTTCAACTTTTTTCCATGATACAGTCGCGCCAATAATGGCGCCAAGAATTGGAAATGTAAGAAGGATCATAGTTCGCGACTGTGGCGGGAGTCCTGTTTGGTCTAGTATCACTATTGCTAGAAACAGGATCACACTTGCAATGCCCCCGAGGAGTATTCCAATTACAACACCAACCAGACATTTAGATATCATTCCAAACTCCCTTCATCAATCGACTCTGAGTTTTCAAGGTTTGGTTGGACTTCCCCACATTGGTCAAGTCGCTCAACCATCCAGATTTAAGTTAGCATACCCAATTATTTTTGTCAAATTGGGTTTGGCGTGCTAGACTGCTTGGCTCATGATTAAAGAAGACACTGGGAAAATTATTATCAAGGGCGCGCGGACGCATAATTTGAAAAACATTGATCTCGAGATTCCGCGCGGGAAGCTCGTGGTCTTTACTGGTCTCTCGGGTTCCGGGAAATCTTCTTTGGCCTTTGACACGATTTTTGCCGAAGGTCAGCGACGCTATGTGGAATCGCTCTCGGCTTACGCGCGGCAATTTTTACTGCAAATGCAGAAGCCGGATGTGGATGAGATCAGCGGGCTTTCGCCCGCAATTTCGATTGACCAAAAGACGCGTTCCGGCAATCCGCGCTCGACGGTGGCAACGATCACCGAGATTTATGATTATTTGCGTGTGCTCTACGCGCGTGTCGGTGCGCCACACTGCTTGACTTGCGGTCGCTTGATCGAGAAGCTCTCACCGACCGAGATTATCTCGTTGATTAGCAAGAAGATTAAACACTCGGTGTCCGAATCCAATAAGACACCGAGTGTTGGTAACACCGTACTTATCCTCGCACCGGTGATTCGCGGACGGAAAGGGGAGCATTATCAATTACTTTACGATTTGCTCGATAAGGGGTATCGCGAGGTGATGATTAATGGCGTACGGAAATTACTTCGTGAGCGAATTATTCTGGAGAAAAATAAGAAGCATGAGATCAGCGCGATTGTGGATGAGTTGCCACTTAAAGATTTTCCTCGCGAGCGATTATCCGAAGCCGTTGAGAAAGCGATTGAACTGGCTGATGGTTTGGTGGGGGTGAAAATTGGTGAGGATTCTTTTATTATGTCGGTGCGGTTCGCTTGTCCGCATGATGGCTTTTCTTATCCCGAAATTGAACCGCGACTTTTTTCTTTCAATTCGCCTTACGGCGCGTGCCCGGAGTGTCGCGGGTTAGGAACCAAACATCTTTTCGGCGACGATCCGTGTCTAGTTTGTGCTGGCGCCCGCCTTAGGCGGGAGGCGCTTGCCGTGACGGTGGCGGGAATTAATCTCGCGCAATTCACTGCGCTCTCGATTGCGTCGGCGCAAGAATTTCTCAAGCAGGCGAAATTGACCGACCAAGAACGCGAGATTGCTAAAGTGATTCTGAAAGAGATTGAACACCGTCTACAATTCTTGCTTGATGTCGGGCTTGATTACTTGACGCTTGATCGACGCGCCCACACGCTCTCGGGCGGAGAATCCCAGCGGATTCGCTTGGCTTCACAACTCGGCTCGCGTCTCGTAGGGACGCTTTATGTCCTCGATGAACCGACGATTGGTCTGCATCCGCGGGACAACGAACGCCTGATTAAAACTTTGAAGGAGCTTCGCGACCTTGGTAATACGATTATTGTAGTGGAGCATGATGAAGATACGATTTTTAGTTCGGATTATATGGTCGATATTGGTCCGGGCGCGGGCGTGCATGGTGGTCACATTGTGGCGTCGGGCATCACCGAAAAATTTTTGACCGCCAAGACTAATAATTTCGGTTCTTTAACTATTGATTATTTGCGGGGCGACGAGACAATTCCTGTTCCGACAGTGCGTCGGATGGCGGAACAAGGCGCGATTAAAATTCGGGGTGGAAAAATTTTCAACATCGCCGATCTCAATGTCACGATTCCCTTGGGTCGATTGGTGGCGATTACCGGTGTGTCGGGATCAGGGAAATCATCATTAGTTTACGAAATTCTTCACAAGAATTTGCAGGGACGATTCGAACGCCGTTATCGGACGAATGAGATTTATAATTGTCGGGAATTCACCGGCACAGAATATGTTAGTCGAACTATTTTAATTGATCAATCACCAATCGGTCGGACCCCGCGCTCGAATCCCGCCACTTACACCGGCGCGTTCACTTGGATTCGCGATCTCTTCGCTTCGACCGAGGAGGCGCGCGTGCGGGGGTGGAAAGCCAATCGCTTTTCCTTCAACGTGCGCGGTGGGCGATGTGAAGCTTGCCAAGGCAATGGCACGATTGCGGTCGAGATGCATTTCCTGCCGACGGTTTATGTGGAGTGTGATGTTTGTCGGGGTCGCCGTTTCGATAAAGAGACGCTGGAAGTGACATATAAGAAAAAGAATATTTACCAAGTTTTGCAGATGACGGTTGAGGAGGCGCTCAAATTTTTCGGCGACATTCCGGCGATCGGCGATCGCCTGAAAACTTTGAACGAAGTCGGACTCGGCTATCTGGAGTTGGGGCAATCGGCGACGACACTCTCGGGCGGGGAGGCGCAACGGGTCAAGATTTCGTCCGAACTTTATCGGCCGTTGACCGAGCGGACAATTTATCTTCTCGATGAGCCGACGGTCGGTTTACATTATGAAGATGTGCGTCACCTGATTGTGATTCTTCAGAAACTGGTTGAACGCGGGAATACGGTGGTGGTGATTGAACATAATATGGAAGTGATTAAAAATGCCGATTGGGTGATTGATCTCGGACCGGAAGGTGGAGCCAAGGGCGGGCAAATCGTGGCGCAAGGGACGCCCGAGCATGTTGCGGGGGTTGCCCAATCCCACACGGCAAAATATTTAAAAAGAGTGTTGAAGAAGAAATAAATGAGAAAGTTATTGGTTCAAACCAAGAAATTGCCCGATACGCCCGGGGTGTATTTTTTCACCCGCGGACGGGAGATTTTATATATTGGTAAAGCCACTTCGCTTCGCGATCGAGTGCGGAGTTATTTCTCTTTCACTGGAGTTGAGGCAAGTCGGGGTGGACGAATTATGCAGATGCTGGCGCTAGCGACCGGTATTCGTTATCAGCAGACAGATTCTGTGCTGGAGGCACTTCTACTCGAATCGGCGTTAATCAAAAAACATCAGCCGAAATATAATGCGCGCGAGAAGGATGATAAAAGTTATTGGTTCGTCGTGATCACTGACGAAGAATTTCCAAGAGTTTTAATGGTCCGTGGCAAGGACTTGCTACAAGAAGAGGAAAATTCTGATCGCTTTACCCATCTGCTGATGGGCTCCCTGCCTCGCCGGCAGGCAGGCGACACGACTCAGAATTTTCCTCTTCTTTCCGCCTACGGTCCGTTTCCTAATTCAAGCGAATTGCGCGAGGCGTTGCGCTTGATCCGCAAAATTTTGCCTTTTCGAGATAAATGTAAACCATTGGCCGGGGAAAAATGTTTCAACGCGCAAATCGGACTGTGCCCGGGAGTTTGCGACAACTCAATTACGCGGGTTGCCTATAATAGAAGAATTGGCCACCTCCAGTTACTTTTGGCCGGCCGAGTACGGCCGTTGATCGCGAAACTCACTCACGAAATGAAGGTCGCATCGCGTCGGCAAGATTTTGAAAAAAGTGCGCAACTTCGCGATCAAATTCGCGCTCTCAAACACATTCAAGATGTGGGCTTGATTAAGACTTGGAAGTCGGACTTCCAAGTGGGAGGAAGCCCGACTTCCCGGTTCAGAATTGAAGCTTATGATATCGCGTACTTGGGTGGAAGTAATGCTGTGGGTGTGATGGTGGTGATGGAAGATGGGGAGTTGAAACCAAGTGATCATCGGAAATTCAAAGTTAAAAACGGTGGTGATGATCTGGCTAATCTGCGCGAAGTGCTCGAACGGCGATTGGCTCATCACGAGTGGCCAAGACCAGACTTGATTGTAGTTGATGGGGGAGTGAATCAGTTGAATACGGCGAAAAATATTTTAGCTAAAACGAAAATTGCGATACCAGTTGTTTCGGTCGTGAAAGATGAACGCCATAAGCCCAAAGAAATTTTAAGCGACCAAAAATTATTGCCCGACCAGCGCCGCCTAATTCTACTTCTCAATCACGAAGCTCACCGTTTCGCCATCACCTTCCACCGTCATCGCCGAAAAATAGTGTAAGTCACTACCCCCTTGACCGTAAGCGGGGTATAATAATGGAGTATGGAAATACCCCGACATATTCATTTGACGGAACTGGGTCGGCGGACGGTCAACCCGATGGTCTTTTGGGGTGTGATCACCATCGTGCTCTCGGTGGTGCTTTTCCTCATCATCAGTGCCTCGGGAATCCAGAGTGAAGTCTATCTGCTTTTTTTGGTTCCCGTGATTGCTTATCTCATAACCATGGGTTTTTTTGTTGGTTATGTCACGAAACTTAATCGAGAACGGAATCTTTTACTCGCGGATCAAATTCGAGAGGAAGCCACGAAAGGGGCGGAGTTTAAAAAATTGAATCAAGACCTCGAGACTTACGCCAAGCAACTTTTCGATAAAGATTTTGAATTAACTCTAGCTAATAAGCGCCTCCAGAATCTTGAGCAGGCCAAATCCAAGTTCGTTTCGGTGACGACTCACCAATTGCGGACGCCACTCTCGGCCATCAAGTGGACCTTCCACATGTTACTCAAGGGTGATCTTGGACCGACGACGAAAGACCAACATACTTTTATCGAGAAGGGTTACGAAAGCACCCAGCGAATGATCGCGATTATCAATGATCTGCTCAACGTTGATTATATGGAAGCGGATCGTTCGGATTATAATTTCTTACCGATTGATTTGCCAGCGCTGATTGAAAGTGTCTTGTTTGAATTTGCTAATCAAGCTGAAAGCAAGACGATTAAGTTAAAATGTATTAAACCGCCAACGGCTTCGCCGAAAGTTTCCGCCGATCCGATTAAATTGAGTATGGTGATTGAGAATCTAATTGATAATGCGATGAAATATACCCCCAAGGGTGGGCAAGTGACAGTCTCGATCGGTGATGCTAGAATGAACAGCGTGGGAAGTAGTTTGGAAGTGATTGTCTCTGACACTGGCATCGGTATTCCGCCCCATGAACGAGATAAGATTTTCCACCGCTTCTTCCGTGGTTCGAATGCGACCAAGGTTCAGACTGACGGGACTGGGCTTGGTCTCTTCATCTCGCGGGATATTGTCGAGAAGCATGGTGGAGCGATTTGGTTCGAGAGCGAAGAAGGGCAGGGGGCACAATTCCATTTCACTATTCCAGTTAACCGGAATAATTTATCAAATTAATTAATTTATATCGATCTTATGGAAAATGACAGCAGTAAGAAAACCATTTTAATTGTTGAGGACGATGAATTTCTGCGATCACTAACAGCGAAGCGTCTTGAAAAAGAAAATTATCATATCGAAGTGGCTGTGGATGGGGAGAACGCGATTTCGGTGATTGAGACAATTCACCCTAATCTTATTTTGCTTGATCTACTTTTACCCGGCAAAGATGGTTTCGAAGTGCTGAAGAAAATTCGCGGTACCGACGCGACGAAAGCGATTCCGGTGATTATCTTTTCCAATCTCGGGCAGAAAGAAGACATCGAGAAGGCGAAAGCGCTCGGCGTGGATGATTTTTTGATTAAAGCCAACTTCACTCTGGATGATGTGGTCGGCAAGATCAAGAAATTGATTTAATCTATGGTCAAAGCTCGGGTTGGTGTCTTGCGCGGTGGTCTGGGCCACGAGTATGAAGTTTCGTTGGTGACGGGTCAGAGTGTTTTGGAACATTTGCCCGTGGTCTATCGTGGTCGGGATATTCTAATTGATCGTGCCGGTGTGTGGCATCTGGGTGGTTTGCCAACCGCCCCGGTGCGGGTGGCGCGTCAAGTGGATGTTTTCTTCAACGCGCTTCACGGCGAGTATGGCGAAGATGGGAAAATCCAAAGTGAGCTTGATCAATTGGGTTTACCGTACACCGGTTCGGGGACCGCGCCTTCGGCGCTGGGGATGAATAAAGAGATGTCGAAAGATTTGTTTCGCCGGGCGGGACTGAAAGTCCCGCCCGGGTTGGTCGTTCGACAAGACGAGAGTGGCGACAGTTCGCGCGTAGCGCGAGAAGTCTTCAATAAGATTTCACCCCCATGGGTGGTGAAGCCGAATGACCGCGGTTCGTCGGTGGGACTTTTTTTCGCGCGGAGTATCGGAGATTTAGGGCAAGCGATCACTGATGGTTGGGTGATCTCGCCCGTGCTTCTCGTCGAACATTATTTGCGCGGTCGCGAAGCGACCGCCGGCGTGATTGATGATTTCCGCGGAGCGGAACATTATGCTTTACCGCCGATTGAGATCCGTCGACCGGCGGGCAAACTCCTGTGGGATTATCAGGATAAATATAGCGGGGAGACATCAGAGATTTGTCCGGGCAATTTCTCTGATAATGAAAAACACGAGCTTGAAAAGTTGGCGATCACGGCTCATCGAGCACTTGGTCTCCGACACTATTCGCGCTCTGATTTTATTTTAACTAATCACGGCATTTATCTGCTCGAGACCAACAGTTTGCCCGGACTGACCAAAGAATCACTTCTGCCGAAAGCGCTTAAGGCCGTCGGTTGTTCATATCCAAATTTTCTCGAGCATGTTATAACTCTGGCTCTCTCGGGCCGTTAGCCCCGACGTTCGCCTATGGGCGAAGTCGGGGTCCCGACCTCCAGTAGGAGCGTCGGGGCTCATTAAATTAACATGCCATTTATTTATATACTCAAGAGTGAGTTAGGAAAATATTACATAGGAAGTACAACAAATTTACCTCAACGTTTGAGGCATCATCAAGGCGGTTATACCCCTTCAACTAAACGCTTAGGTGCGGTCAATTTGGTATTTTCACAAGAATACTCTACTATTAACGAAGCAAGGAAAGTAGAGAAAAGGTTGAAAGATTTGAAACGTAAAGACTATGTCGAGAAAATCATTAAAGATGGTTTCATTAAATATAAACCCTAAGGGCCGTTAGCTCATTTGGTAGAGCACCACATTTGCAATGTGGGGGTGACCGGTTCGAATCCGGTACGGTCCATTGACTTTTAAACCTAGATATGCTAACCTTATAGCAGTTCGTTGAAATAACGAGTTAAGTAACCTTTCGTGTTGTTTCCCATTTTAAATTAGCTTTTGTTTGAAACATATTTTAACCATTTGGCGCTTGATTAGACTCGGCGTAGTCTAA
>JAGVGK010000028.1 GCA_020057185.1 Minisyncoccota bacterium
ATTAATAATGGATAGCTTCTGCGCCAGCGTAAATGTTTGATAGTTCATGACTCTTAGTTTAACACTAACTAGAAGTCCGAAATGTGCGTGGCCCTACTATAAATTGACAAATAGCGGGTGGCAGGTAAGATACTAGCTGTGAGTCTAATAACCTATTTTAAGGAAACGCGGGCAGAACTGAAACATGTGAATTGGTCGACGCGCAGTCAGGCGATTAACTTTACCGCTCTGGTGATTGTTTTTTCCTTGGTGGTGGCGTTTATTCTCGCCGCGCTTGACTTTTTCTTCGTTTGGCTCTTGAGATTAGCAATTTAGTTTAAGTTTTTCGTTTTACACTTTTAACTTTCATTATGTCTAAACAAGAACTTGAACCAGAACGCAATTGGTACGCCATTCACACTTACGCGGGCTACGAGAATACTGTGGCGCGTAATCTAAAACAGCGCATCGAATCGCTGGGGATGGAGGACAAGATTTTCAATGTCATTGTGCCGGTGGAGAAAAAGGTCAAGATTAAAGGGGGTAAGCGACAGACAGTGGAGGAGAAGATTTACCCGGGCTATGTGTTGGTCAATATGGTCGTCACTGATGATTCTTGGTATATTGTCCGTAATACGCCACGGGTGACCGGTTTCGTTGGCGCGGGGGTGGTGCCAGTGCCACTGGAGAAGTCCGAAGTGGAGACGCTCTTCAAGTTGATGGGCGAGGAGACGGTCAAGCATAAGATTGAACTGGCGATAGGCGAGGCGATTCAAATTACTGACGGGCCGTTCAAAGATTTCGAAGGCAAGGTGGCGGAAGTGGACGAGAATCGCGGGAAGGTCAAAGTGCTGGTCTCGATGTTTGGTCGCGAGACGCCTGTCGAGCTCGATTTCCTACAGGTGAAGCGAATTTAATTATCCTAAAAGTTAGAACCTAACAGCTAAAAGCTATTATTATGGCAAAGAAAATAGAGAAGAAAATTAAACTCCAAATCCAAGCCGGCAAGGCGACACCCGCTCCGCCGGTGGGGACGGCGCTCGGACCGGCGGGAGTCAACATCGGCGACTTCGTCAGCAAGTTTAATTCGGCGACCAAAGATCTCGGTGATGATATTATTCCAGTAGAATTGTCGGTATATTCCGATCGAACTTTCACTTTCATTTTGAAAACTCCGCCGGCGTCACGCTTGATTCTAAAAGCCGTGGGGATTGAGAAGGGCTCGGGCAAGAATCTGGTTTCCAAGGCCGGTAAAATTACCAAAGCGCAAGTCAAGGCGATTGCCGAACGCAAACTGCCCGATCTCAACACCACTGATCTCACCGCCGCCATCTCCATTATCGAAGGCACCGCCCGCTCGATGGGCATTGAGGTGGTAAGCTAACAAGTTTTTTTGTCAACCTTGGCGCGAACGAGTTTTCCGCGTATCATTAAGTTACTTCTATGGTTCAAGCGCTCGCCAAACATAAAGGGACTCTGCCGGATTCGATGATTGTCAAAATGATCGACGGGGGTTTTATTAAAGGTGCCAATCTGGCGAATGTCCGACCCTCATCTCTTGATTTGACTGTTTCCAATGAGATTTACGAAGTGGCGGGAGTTTTCCAACCGCGACCGGACGAGACGGTTCGAGAGGTACTCGCTAAAATTAGCAAAAAGAAGATTTCTCTCGACGAACCGCTTAAGCAAGGGGGGATGTATTTAGTGCGCCTTAACGAAACTCTGGCTTTACCGGAAAATGTTTATGCTTATTGCAATCCCAAATCTTCGAGTGGTCGAGTGGATGTCCATGTCCGCCTCTTGGCGGATCGCGTCTCGCGCTATGATGCTGTGACACCCGCTGGTTGGCCACGCCAGTTGGCGGGTAAACATGGCGAATTATGGCTCTCAATTATGCCCAAGACTTTTGCCATTAAATTGCCTCGTGATTATTCGCTCAATCAAATCCGCTTTTTCAATGCTGACACTCGTTTCGATGAATTGGAGTTGGAATTGGCGATGCAAGAGCAACAACTGCTGTGGCGAGTTAAGAAAAAAGTTCCTTTCAATTATCGTGAACTTAGAATTCGCGACGGCGATGGCGCCGCTATCTTGACTCTTGATTTGTCGGCCAAGATTGTTGGCTATCGCGGGCTGGTGACTAAGCAAGTAATCGATTTGAATAAAATAAATTATTATACTTGGGATAAATTTTTTGAGCCGTTGGTAATTAAAAAGGCGGATTATCTTAATCTGCAACGGGATTATTTTTATATTTTTTCGACGAGTGAAGCGGTACGAGTGCCGCCGGAACTAGCTTGTGAAATGGCGCCGATGGATGAACGGTCGGGGGAGTTTCGGTCCCACTATGCCGGCTTTATTGACCCGGGTTGGGGTTGGGGTCGCGCCGGTGAGGGGGAAGGTCGACCCTTGACGCTCGAATTGCGCCCCTTCGAAGATTTGATTGTTCGTGACCGTCAGCCGATCGCAAAAATTAAGTTTGAGCGAATGATCAGGTTGCCCGAGACCGTGTACGATGCTGGGCCCTCAAATTATTCCAAGCAGTCCGGACCCCGCCTGGCCAAGCAATTCAAGTTTTAATTATTTGATTATGAAAATTAAAGTCAAAAAATTTGATCCCGAAGCGAAACTGCCTAGTTACGCGCATGAAGGTGATGTGGGGCTTGATCTTTTCGCCCTCGAAACAATCACGATCAAACCCGGTGAGCGGGTGAAAGTACGGACCGGCATTGCGATGGAACTGGCGCTCGGGTACGGTTGGTTCATTTGGGACAAAAGTGGTGTGGCAAATAATTATGGTCTCAAAACACTTGGCGGATTGATTGATGCCGGTTATCGCGGCGAGTTTTTGATCGGGCTAATCAATCTCTCGCGCGAACCTTACACCGTCGAGAAACATCACAAAGTGGCGCAAGTGGTGATTCAAAAAGTGGAGATCGGAGAATTGATTGAAGTTGATGAGCTAACCGATTCCAGTCGTGGCGCCGGCGGTTTTGGCAGTACGGGGAAATAGTTTGTTTGACGACAAGTTAAGGATTTCCTGATAGAATGTTGGGCAGGGTTTGGGATAAGGTGGTTTTTGTCAATAACGGAGGAGTGCCAAAAATGCAGAAGAGAGGAACGGTTTATGTCAGTTGTGCGTTGACGGGGATGCCAGCGGAGTATGTCGGCAGGATGAAGGAGGTGATCGCCGCTCTTCAGAGGCGTGGATATGAGATGTTATGTTGGCAATTAGTCCAACCAAACTGGCCTTCAGAGCAGCTTTATCTCCATGACAAACATTGCGCCAAGGAGTGTATGGCCATGTTGGTGGTTTGCGATGAACGTTCAACTGGCATGGGCATGGAAACGGCTTTCGGGATTGATTGCGTTGGCAAACCAATCCTTTTTGCTGCCCATCGGGATTCCTTGGTAACACCGATGATCTTGGGGGCGAGCAAGGTTGAGCCAAATTGTCGAATGGTCAGATATGATTCTTTAGAGGAGGTGCCAGACCTTTTCGACGATTTTCTAGCCGAAGTTTATGACACTCCAATGCCGTTGTTTGCAGAAACCGCAGTTGCCTAATCTAGATCATTGCGGGAAAGGGTAAAAGGGCGCTGTAACCTCCGAGTTGCCAGCGCTCTCTTTTTTTGTCATTATTAAGTTTATGAAAATCTTTATCTATGACGAATTTAATCCCGAGGACACGGCGATGATGCAAGCGCTTTATTCGCGGAGTGCCAAGAGCGTGGCGGAACATGTTGATCAGGTGAAAAAAACTGGTTCAGGTAAATTTATGGAGAAGTTCTATGTCGGTTATGGTCACGCGTCGATTGCCGATTGCGGTTCGACCACAATTTTTATTGAAGGTGTCTCCATGCTTGTCGCTAAGGCGGTGCAAGATTGGCCACTCTATTCCGGTCAAGAGACGAGCTCGCGTTATATTGATATGTCGAAACAGGCGATTATTGATCCGGTTGGCACGGCACTGTCAAGGACGGTCCTTGCCAAGTGGATGGCGTTTTATACGAACAACCAAACGGCCGTGGGGGAGCATCTGCAAATTAAATATCCGCGCCGTAGTGATGAAGACGAAGCGGTTTATGACCGAGCAATCAAGGCGCGCTCGTTCGATATTCTTCGTGGTTTCCTACCGGCGGGCGTGACCACTCAACTCTCGTGGCACACCAATCTTCGCCAAGCTTATGACAAACTCGCTTTGCTCCACCATTATCCTTTGCCGGAAGTTCGCACCGTGGCTGACGGGATTCACAATCAGCTTCGCATGCGTTATGGTCACAGCTTCAGTCACCAGCTTGATGAGAGCCAAGAAAAATATCGGCAGTTAATCGGCGAGTGCCACACTTATTTTCTTGAGAAAAAATATCCCAACGATTTCCGCGCGACGACTGATATTCGGTACAACGATCTGCTTAAATATCGCGAACTAATCACCGCGCGTCCCGCGCGAACCGGTTTGCCCCACTTCCTCACCGAATATGGTTTATGCACCTTCGACTTCTTACTCGACTTCGGTTCCTTCCGTGATATTCACCGTCATCGTAACGGCGTTTGTCGGATGCCTTTACTCACCACTCGTTTCGGTTTCAATAATTGGTATCTCGAACAACTCCCGCCGACTCTGGCGCGCGAAGCGCGCACCTTGATCCGCGAGCAGAGACTGGCGATCGCCTCGCTTAAGGCGACGCCCGAACTGACTCAATATTACATCGCCATGGGCTTCAATGTTTCGTGTCGTGTTTCCTACGGTTTGCCGGCGACGGTGTATGTGACCGAGTTACGGTCGGGCAAGATGGTTCATCCAACCCTGCGACGCGTGGCGCATCAGATGGATAAATTCCTTCGTCGCAAATTTCCCTTACTCAAACTGCACTCCGATCTCGACCCTGACGATTGGGATGTGCGACGAGGTCAGCAAGATATTCAGGAGAAAAAATAATTCTATCTTGCGCCTTGTATTTTATTTTATATTATGCTAAGCTAATTTTTGGATAATAAAGAACGAAATGGAGTAGTTTTTTAAAATAGTTAACTAATGAGGAGTACCCACAGTGACCAACATTAAAGGGACAGAACGGAAGCTTAGCCCGGCGTATGTGGCCAACAGAGATCTTAGGACACTGATCAGAATTCTTGGTATTAAACCTATTCAATTGTTGGAACTGATTGGCAACGGTACTTTAAGTAGAGCTCTGTGGCCTTTCGTCCCAGACCACCTAAGGAAAAATGCAACTCTGTTAAATGCCTTTGAATCTTCTGTTCGAACCGCCGTCTTCCTGTTAAGGGCCGATCAGCCTGCTTTGTGTATAGGAATTCCGGAAGTGGATAGTGGAAAGAACCGTCCCATAGACCCATGTCTTTCGGAAGGTGAAAGAAGAGCAATCCAAGAAGTGTTGGTAGATAATTCAAAACGTTCAGGCAAGGCTCCCCCTAAGCAAGCGAGAGAAGATATCGACGCGAGCGGATCATGGTCAAATGCGGTACGCGAATTAGAGGGGTAACAATTATTGATTCGGAAGTTTCGCTTCCCCAATGCCCAGCGCCTTCTTATGGTGCTGGGCATTTTCTTGCCCATTACTCATTACCGCTTATTAGGTTTAATGCTCCTTTTGGGTGCTTAGAGTCCGAGGTAGCCTTTGATGATTTTAGTCCGACGATTTTTGTTTAAACCGCGATGAATATTGATGTGCGA
>JAGVGK010000038.1 GCA_020057185.1 Minisyncoccota bacterium
AGCGAAAGGGGCTTGCCACCCTTGTGGTTTTTCTTTTTGTTCATACTTGAATAGCTTAATGGCTAAATCAAGTGTTGCAATTAATTCTGGAACTTAGGAGGTACGGGGTTGCAAAGTTTTGATGGGTGTGCTAGATGTGAAGAGTTATCAACAATCATAATCATTATATGCGTTATTTCACTAACATTATAGTCATTATTTTGGCTATTGGACTGCTTATTAGCCCACTGTCGCTTCGTGCTGAAGACGCGGTGGATTCGGTGGTGGCGACGGCTCTTTCCGCTTCGATCACCGCTCCCGCCAACAACGCCACGATTCAAACTGGTGTCGCCACTTCGTTCACCGCTTCCGCCACTGGTGGTGAACCATCTTATGGTTATCTCTGGAATTTCGGCGATAGCACCACTGGTGCTGGATCAACTTTTGCTAAAACCTACACCACGGCTGGTACGCGCACGGTCACGGTGACTGTGACGGATTTTGCTGGCGCGCAAGCAACGGCGCAAATTACGGTGACGATTACCACCCCGCCACCTCCGCCACCGATTAGCGACGATACAACTCCGCCCACTCAACCAACCATTATCACTTCCACGATTAATGCCAATGCCACTTCGACAACCGGCGCGTTGACGGTCACTTGGACGGCGTCAACCGATCCGACCGTGGCGGGGCAAACGACTTCCGGTCTGGCGGGTTATTCTTATCTGATTGATCACAATCCAACCACCGCGCCGGACGCGACCATCGAGACGACCACGACTTCATTGACGCAAACTTTAACCAACGGCACTTGGTATCTTCACTTAATTGCTAAAGATAATGCCGGGAATATTTCTACACCGGTGACACATTACGGTCCGATGGGGGTGGCGACGACAGTGACGCCTGATCCGCTCACGATTACTAATATTCGCGTGACGGATGTCACTTATAACAGTGCGATTATTCATTGGACGACCAACCGCGTGGCTGATAGCCGAGTGATTTACGACACGACTTCTCACTCTTCCATCACGGGACAGTCGGCGCCGAATTTCGGTTACGCTTCTTCGACGGCGACCACGGACGCGGATACTAAAGTCACCGAACACGCGGTGTCGGTGACCAATCTTCTGCCTAGCACCGCCTACTACTTCCGCGTTCTCTCGCAATAATCTATACTGAAGTGATGAGTAAGTTTAAGGAATTTATTTTTATTAGTTTGTTGATTGTGGTGGTGATTGTTTTGATTATCGTTCAGGTCTACTACTGATGATGAAGCTAAGACAGAATGTTCCGTTGGCGCTATATACCACTTTCGGAATTGGCGGTCGGGCGCATTATTTTATTTCGGCGACTAATTTCGCCGAGCTGGTCTCGGCGGTGAGGTTAGCGAAAAAGAATCACTGGCGTTATTTTGTCATTGCTGGCGGAAGCAATGTGGTGTTTGATGATAAAACTTTTGACGGGGTAGTAATTTGTTTTAAACCGAAGGACGGTCCTTGCCACTGGCAAGGACCGTCCTTGACAGTAAAAGCCAACTTGCCACTCGCTAAACTTATTAAAACCGCAATTAGTCATGGTCTCGCCGGCTTGGAAACTTTGTCCGGCATACCGGGGACAGTCGGTGGCGCGATTGTTGGCAACGCTGGCGCTTACGGGCAAACAATTTCGGATTGTTTGACGCGGGTGGAAATTTTCGATGGTCGGAAAATTAAATGGCTAGCAAAAAAGCAATGTCGGTTCACCTACCGAGAAAGTATCTTTAAATCAAATGGTTGGTTAATTCTCCGCGCCGAATTCAAATTGGTGACCGGGGATAAAAAAGCGCTAGCTAAAAAGTCGCAGGAGATTATTAAAATTCGAACTACCAAATATGATCCGAGTTTGAAATGCCCGGGCAGTTTTTTCAAAAATGTGTTGGTTAAAGATGTGTCAATCCGCCGTGGCGGACTTGCCAAGATTGATAAGCAGAAAATAATTAATAGTAAAATCCCAGCCGGTTATTTGCTCGAAGCCGTAGGCGCCAAGGGGATGCGCATCGGTGGGATTTATGTGGCCGACTTTCACGGCAATTTGCTCATCAACGACGGCCACGGCACCTATCGCGATGTCGTCACTCTCGCTACTCAACTCAAAAAATTAGTGCAGAAAAAGTTTGGCGTCACGCTCGAAGAAGAAGTTCGGTATATGCTATGATTGTTAGTAAATGAAAGATTATCGACTCACCATCGGGCTCGAGGTGCATGCCGAGCTGAAGACAAAGACGAAGATGTTTTGTAATTCGGCGAATGATCCCGATGAAGATCGGCCGAATGTGAATATCTGTCCAATTTGTCTGGCTCATCCGGGCACTTTGCCGACAATTAATCAGAAGGCGGTGGAACATGTTTTGCGTGTCGGGCTAGCGATTGGTGGGACACTTGCCGACTATACCGAGTTTGATCGCAAAAATTATTTTTATCCCGACATTCCAAAAGGTTATCAAATCAGTCAGTATCAATATCCTCTAGTCACTGGCGGATCAATTAATGGGGTAAAAATTACGCGCGTTCATCTCGAAGAAGACACAGCCAAATCAATTCACGATGATAAAAATGGGGGGAGTCTAATCGATTTCAATCGTGCTGGCGTGCCGTTGATGGAGTTAGTAACTGAACCAGTGATTACGAGCGCTAAACAAGCGGGCGATTTCGCCCGCGAACTTCAGCTCCTCTTGCGCTATCTCGATGTTTCGGAGGCGAATATGGAAAAAGGTGAGATGCGCGTCGAGGCGAATATTTCGGTGTCAAGGTTCGACCTTGAGAACCCCAAAAGGTCGAACCTTAAATTAGGAACCAAGGTCGAAGTCAAGAATCTCAATTCATTCAAGAGCGTCGAGCAGGCGATTGAATATGAATTCAAACGGCAAACGGAATTACTCGAAGCGGGTGAATCAGTGGTTCAAGAGACGCGGGGTTGGGATGAGACGAAGGGAATAACTTTTTCTCAACGACTTAAGGAGTTATCACATGATTATCGCTATTTCCCTGATCCGGATTTGCCGAAACTGCGGATTAGTGAAATTCCAGAATTTCAAAATCTAAAGTCAACTATTCCCGAACTCCCGTGGCAGAAGCGTGGGCGATATAAGAAAGATTATGGGATTAAAGCCGAAGATGCCGAGATGTTTGTGACCACGCCGGAACTGTCTCGTTTTTTTGAAGCGGTGGTCAAAGATTTGCCGGAAGATAAAAAATTAGTGACCCTTGCTTCTAATTACATTACCAATGATCTGATCAAATTGATTGCCGGTGATTATGCCAGATTAGAAAAACAAGATAAGAATCTCGCGTCTTTAGTGGCGATGATTAGCGCAGGTGAAGTATCGTCGCGCGGAGCGAAAGATATTTTGGCCGAGATGATGGCGACTGGAGAAAGCCCAAAAGGGATTGCCGAAGCTAAGGGTTTGTTTCAAAAAAGCGACACCGACGAGTTGCAGAGTATTGTGGAAAAGATAATCGCCGATAATCCAAAAGTGGTTGCCGATTATCGCGCCGGCAAATCTGCCTCACTACAATTCCTAATCGGGCAGGGGATGAAGGCGTCAAAAGGGAGCGCCAATCCAGAAATTCTCAAAGATCTTTTCACAAAGATTTTAACTTAAGATATCCACAGTTTCACTTTGTAGATTCAAGAATATAATGCAACACCTGTTGCTCTGAAGAATACCTCAACTGGAGTTAATCCGCCATGCCGCTTGCGCGGACGCGTATTGATAAG
>JAGVGK010000034.1 GCA_020057185.1 Minisyncoccota bacterium
ACATCAATATTCATCGCGGTTTAAACAAAAATCGTCGGACTAAAATCATCAAAGGCTACCTCGGACTCTAAGCACCCAAAAGGAGCATTAAACCGAAAATTGCTTGTCTCCCATGCTTTGTCAGCTTCCACGCGTAAGTTACGATATTTTATGTTACTTATCTCGTCTTCAATTTGTTGGATTCTTTCTTCCATAAATTATCTTTTCTTATTTTATACTCCAGAACTTATCGGCCAAGGTTCGATCATTAGTAAGTTTTGGGTTTTGTGCGCGCCGGTGGGGAGGTGTTCCCAAACGGCTTCGGTGACGAAGGGCATGAAGGGATGAAGGAGTTTGAGCGAGGTGGCGAGAATCGTGTAGAGCGTCCATTGCGCGGATTTTTTTGCTTCGAGATTAATTTCTGGTTCTGGTTTTTGAAAAATTAATTTTGTTTCTTCCAAAATTAGATCCGCGAACGAGTACCAGAAGTAGTGATAAATTTGATCGGCGGCGAGATCAAAGCGCAAGTTCTCCAGTTGTTTAGTCACTTCTTGAGTGATCTCGTTGAGTTGTTTGAGTTGGGTTTGATGAACGGTAAGTAAATTGGGGATAACAGTGAGATCCGCGTCTTTAATATTTTCTAACACGAAGCGCGAGGCGTTCCAAATTTTATTAGCGAAATGTTTGTAACCTTTAATTTTACTTTCTTGCAAAGCGAGATCGGCGCCCGGCGGATTGCCGACGACCAGTCCTAGTCGCAAGGCGTCGGTGCCATACTTCGCCGTGAGATCGAGTGGATTGGTCACATTGCCCTTACTCTTGCTCATCTTCTTGCCCTGGGCGTCATTAACAATCCCGTGCAGGTAAACGGTGTGGAAGGGGACTTGCTTCGCGAGATAAAGACCGAAAATAATCATTCGCGGGACCCAGCGGAAAATGAGATCATGCCCCGTTTCCATCACCTGCGTCGGATAATACTTTTTATAATCTTCACCGTCGGGATAATTGAGCACGAGCAACGGCCACTGCCCCGACGAGAACCAAGTGTCGAAAGTGTCGGTGTCTCGGCGCATTTCTTTACCACATGTTTGACACTTGGGAATTGTCTCATTGATACTTGTTCGGCCTTCATGACACTCATCACAAATCCAAGCGGGAATCGGAATGCCCCAGACAATTTGTCGTGAGATATTCCAGTCAAGCGCGTGTTCCATCCAATAGCGAAAAACTTTCTCATAATTATCGGGGACGAAACGAACTTTTTTCTCATCCACCGCGGTCAGCGCGAGTTTGGCGAGTGATTCCATTTTCACAAACCACTGGTCCTTCACTTGCGGTTCGATCATCGCGTTGCACTTATAACAACGCTTCACCACATTCATATAATTCTCATCAACTTTTATCAGTAATCCTTTCGCGCGAAGTTTCTCCACAATTTTTGGGCGAGCGTCTTTGATATTTAAGCCCGCAAATTCACCGGCGATCGGTAGAAGTTTCCCGCGCCAGTCAATAATCTGTTCAATCTCGAGCTGGTGACGCTGGGCAATTTCGAAGTCCACGGCCGAATGCCAGGGGGTGATTGTCATCACGCCGGTGCCAAAAGTCGGATCAACCGCCGTGTCTTTAATTACGGTCGCGGTGATCGGCCCGTTGATCCAATCCACTTCAAACTTTTGACCGTGCTGATAATTTTTGTAACGCGCATCATCAGGATGAATCAATACATATTTATCGGCAAATTTAGTTTCGGGGCGGACGGTACCAATTTCGAACGGACCATATTTGAAATAATAGAAAGGATTCTTTTCTTCCACATTTTCGGTCTCCACATCGGAGAGGGAAGTCTGATGTTTGGGGCACCAATTGATCGTGCGTTGCCCGCGATAGACCAGGCCGTCCGCAAACATTTTGACAAAAGTTTTTTGCACTGTCGCGACAATATCCGGATCGAGCGTGAAGCGCGAGCGCGACCAGTCGCACGACGCGCCGAGGGAACGAACTTGGGCTTCCATATTTTTCTTATTCTCGATCGTGAAATTGTAAATCTCGTCATAGAGTTGCTTCGGGTCCATCCCGAAGCGCGATCGACCCTCCTTCTCCAGCTTCTTCTCGTAAACTACTTGCGTCTCGAAACCAGCGTGATCGGCGCCGGGTACCCACAGCGCTCGCTTACCCCGCATTCGCTCAAAGCGAATCATAATATCTTCGAGCGTGATGAAGAGCGCGTGCCCAGCATGAAGCGAACCATTGGCGTTCGGTGGGGGCATGATGATCGTAA
The DNA here is from genome assembly GCA_020057185.1 of Minisyncoccota bacterium. Classification (GTDB taxonomy): domain Bacteria; phylum Patescibacteriota; class Minisyncoccia; order Phycocordibacterales; family JACOZG01; genus JAGVGK01. The sequence goes on from JAGVGK010000034.1 coordinate 2,258, forward strand.
ACGATTCTTTCCGATTGCCGGGAAGTTTGTCCGGATTAAAAAACCCACTCTTCTCCCACCGCTCATAAATCGGTCCTTCCTCTTTCTCCGCCTGATACGCTGATAGAAATTTATTCATACTGTCAAGGGTAGGTACAATCTGTACCCACCCTTTCTATATATCAATTTGAGTTGTCCGATTTTTTCGGACAACTCACTTCCAAGTAAGGTACAAATTGTACCCCAGTTGACCGCCATCTGTTTTATACTTTCAATTTTCCTTTTCATTTTTTTCCTTCACCAAAATCTTTATAGAGCCAAGCCCAATCTTCAATCCATAACTCTTGTGGATTAGAGAAGCTTAAGAGACTGCTTCCTTTTTTAACTATTTCGGGAAGTATGGGCTTACGAAAGAGCATGGGGTATTCGAGTGAGTTAAAACGCAAATATGGGCCAAGAACCCCAAACGGTCTTACTTCAATATCATGTATAATAAATAGTAAAAAAATAATACTTCCTACAACGATTAAACAAGTAGCAACAAATTCTAAAGATTTATTTGTAAATACAAAATAGAGCAAAATGGATAATAGAAACAGCGAAAAAATAAGCAACAATATAAAGATCCACTGCATTATAGGTTTTGATCTTAAAACCCTAAAATTTTTCCCGTCCTGACTCTCTTTTCTTTTGCTATAAAATAAGCCCATACGAAAATTATACTATACTTTTCGTCTTAATAATACCATTAAGAATCTTCTTCACGGCAGTGAGGGTGTCGGGATCGTTGATCGAGAGGGGAATGACATTGGGGTTGAGTTTTTGGAGTTGGGTGAGTTTTGTTTTGGTGGTGGCGGGATCGAGCAAGTCGCTTTTGGTTAAGAATAGGAATTCATCCTTTTTTAGCAAATCTTGATTATACGAGCCGAGCTCGGCGCGAATTGTTTGATAATCTTCCGCCAGCGTTTCGGATTCGGCGGAGATGAGGTGGAAGAGAATGTGGGTGCGTTCGACATGACGGAGAAATTTGATGCCTAAACCTTTACCTCCCGACGCGCCCTCGATTAGCCCAGGCAAATCGGCGAGAATCAATTCGTAATAGACACCAAGATGTGGTTCGAGCGTCGTGAAGTGGTAATTCGCCACTTTACTTTTCGCATTAGTCAGCGCGTTAAGCAGACTCGACTTCCCGGCATTGGGCAAACCGATAATCCCGACATCGGCAATCATTTTGAGTTCCAACCGAATTTCAAATTCTTGCCCGGGCAGACCGAGTTGGAATTGCGTCGGGCTAGTATTCTTCGGCCCGCGGAAGTGGAAGTTGCCCTTCCCGCCATGTCCGCCCGCTGCGGCTAGCAATTGTTCACCGATTTTGATAATCTCTTGATCGTGTTTCGTGCTAAGATTATGAATGACCGTCCCGACTGGCACATTGATAATGAAATCTTTTCCCCGCGTGCCGTCGTTCAGCTGCCTCCGACCATTGAAACCGTTTTCCGCTTCGAACACCTTCCGATTCCGCAAACGATTAAGCGCGCCGAGATCGGAGACGCCAGCGAAGTAAACGCTTCCGCCATTTCCGCCGCTCCCGCCGGTTGGACCGAGCGACATTTTATTACCACTCCACGCGACGATGCCGTCACCACCCTTGCCCGATAGCACACGAATTGTCAGGTCATCAATTAACATATATAATGAAGTCTATATGAAAATCAATTTCAAAGCCACGAACCTGCAGTTGACCGCCGAGATTTCGGATTATTGCCGAGACAAACTTAATCATCTGGATAAATTTATTCCGGCGGATGAGAGCGTCTTCATGGATGTCGAACTCGGCAAGACGACGCAACATCACAAGCACGGCGAGATTTTTCGCGCCGAAGTGAATTTTCATACCGCCAGTCGCCACTTCCGCGCCGAAGCCGTCGCCGAGGATCTCTACGCCGCGATTGATGAAGCAAAGGATGAACTCTCGGCGGAGGTGAAGCGGTATCAGAAAAAGCGAGGCGCTCTCGTTCGGCGGGGCGGGCGAATGATTAAAAATTTACTTAAAAAAATATATGGATAAAAAAATTGGTATCGGTATTTTGGTTTTAATTCTGATTATCATTCTTTTTATTATTCCTTCTTCTAAAAATTCTAAATCCTCTAATCCTATGGCTACTATTGAAACAACTAACGGAACAATCACCGTTGAACTTTTCAAAAATGACGCGCCGAAGACGGTTGAGAATTTTATTACGCTCGCCGGTCAAGGTTTCTACGACGGTACACTTTTCCACCGCGTGATTAAAGATTTTATGATTCAAGGCGGTGATCCGAATACCAAAACGGGTCCGAAAGATTGGACGAAGCACGGCACCGGTGGTCCGGGTTACGCTTTCGCCGATGAGTTCAACGCCCACAAAATGGTGCGCGGAGCGCTGGCAATGGCAAATTCTGGTCCCAATACTAATGGCTCGCAGTTCTTCATTGTCACCGCTGAATCCGCGCCGTGGCTGGATGGCAAACACACCGTTTTCGGTCAAGTGGTAAGTGGTTATGATGTCGTTCAAAAAATTGAGAACACGCCCACCGATCCCGCTCGTGGCGATCATCCGCTGACCGATATCGTCGTGACCAAAGTGACAATCCAGTAATCGTCGTCTGATTTATCCCGTTAGAAGTCAGGAACTTCTAACGGGATTTATCCACTTTTTGGTTTGGTTTGCCAACTTTGTTTGGTTGAGTGTGGTAGAATAAAAGGCATATGCAAAAACTAAAAGATTTTTCCCGCATCATTATCATCGCGCTCGTGATTGGATTAAGTGTGGGGTATGTGCTGGCTGGATGGAGCCCCCCGGGTGGACCTCCAACAAACTGGAACGCCGAGACGCCGATTAATGTGGGTAGTAATCCTAGTTTGCAAACCAAAACCGGCAATTTGTTTATCAACAACGATTTAACAGCGCGTCAATTTTTTGTTGCTGGGGGTCTTACCTCCCCGCTCCCGAAAGTGGGGATTGGCCCATTGGCTGGTTCCGCTCGAGATGCTACTAACCCCGCTATTTTAGATATTGACGGCCAAATTCGGATTCGAGGGGGTAACCCTGGTTTGAATAAGTTTCTGAAATCTGATGATAGTGGTTTGGCGAGTTGGGCACCACTAAATCCCGCAATGGCAAAACTGACCGAGGGTTTTGGTATTGATTTGGGGGACTATACCGGCCCACTTGACGCTAATGGGGATCCGACCTTAACTTTCGAACCGACAGAAATAACCACGACAGGCAAAATTTCGGTTTGGACCGGATTAGGAAACATACCTACTAACAGAGATGATGTCGACCCAAACATAGAAGCGATCCAGCGGCGAATCACCGGCACTGCTTCTCCAATTCAAGCTATCACTGCCGTCACCACCAGCGGTGCAGCCACCTTTTCAAATTTCGTCACCACAGCGCAAGCTGGTTCCGGTTCCGGTTTAACTTTAACCAATACCACCAGTGGTTTGACGACCACCTCGGCGACCAGTGGCCCAATTTCTCTCGCGGTCAATGTCGGTCCGGCGACCGGTAACACTAGTGGTTTGTCTACCACAACTGGAAATATCGTTAAATTAAATGTGGATACGGCTGGGACGGGTGATGGTCTTCGAATTGATGCAACGGACAACACGGTTAAATTTGAAACCTGCACTGATGGCTACACTTGGAAATATGTTTCCGGTGCTTGGACCTGTTCCGCTTTCCCAACATCATCTATTAGTATGCCCGGCGAATCGGTGATGTATTTGCGAGTCAAGAGTCCGACTACGGCGCCGTCTTGTCCCTCGGGTTGGAGTGGAATCACCAGTGTCGAGAGTGCTGGAGCAACAAACACTAATAATGTTCAGGTTTGTTATCGGAGCGATAAGGGTTGTCAAGTAATTTATCTTCGGGCGTATCCGTCATCACCGGTTAGTTGTCCTGCTTCTTGGACTCCAGAAGCAGCCAGTTCTAGTGAATGGGCGCCCGGCGGAAGTAGTACCAATAATGTCCGAACTTGTTATATATGCAACTAAAGAAGCCCGTCTTATCGTCGGGTAAACTTTTAGTAATAGCTTTTAGCTTTCAGCTTCTAGTTTTTAGTTTTGCTTCGGCGGCGTGGTATGGACCGCAAGGGACAGGAGGTCCGCCCTATTGTAATCCACCTACAAATTCAAGCGATCCCAATCTTCCCAATCCGTGTTCTTTGCCAATCAATACTTCTGATATAAGTCAAACCAAAACCGGCAATTTATTTATCAATAACGATTTAACAGCGCGTCAATTTTTTGTTGCTGGGGGT
>JAGVGK010000024.1 GCA_020057185.1 Minisyncoccota bacterium
AACAAACCCATCAAAACAATAACTGTTAAAGTCTCGAAGCTTATCACGAATTGGATCGAGGAGATCATTCGCGACAAATTTGATAGAAAGTTCAGCGATCGAACTGGCCAAACCTTCCAACAATAACATTTTTCTACTGTCGAAAAAACCTCTCTTCTTACCCTTAAAGATACGCCGGATTTCTTGTGAGAGTTCAACTGTCTCATTGATCGGTCGGCCTTGTTTGACCAAATCAATGCCCGCCTGCAATTGTGATACAACATCGCTGGTCAAGACAAAGCCTGGGAAAAAACCGCGGTCGGTTATTCCTTGCCTGATCTCGCTGAACAGCGTCTGCATTACCTCCTTGCTAGTTTTAGCTTGGGAAACACACATTGTGACACCTCCAATTTAAAGACCTTGTTTTCTTTCCCAGCGCCCCATTGGCACCGTTAACTAACTAGAGTCAAGCATAATGCTGGTATCTTTGTCAATACCGAGCAAAAAAGAGGTCCGCGAGGACCTCTTAACAAATGATGGCTACAACTCTTCCCCTTTTTGATTTTGTTCTTGTGTACACTTCTCGGAACAAAAAACTTTACCCTCCGCCACGCTCGTCTGATAACGAGCCTCGATTTGGAAAGGTTTTCCACAATGAGTGCAGGTTACCGACACTTTGTCTGTCCCCAGAGCAGACAACTGCCTAGTTGTTCTGTGTGAGCATCCTCGTGGCATAACACACCTCCTTGTTTCTGAAGAACTCTAAAGAACACCGAATAGCCAGACCATCTAGCCATTCACTATTTCTGATTTGATTTTAGTTTAAAACAAACAAAACAACAAGAGCGATCGAATTTATGACTTCTTCTCGGTCTTCAGGAGAACGATCCTTCATGATAATGTCCGGTTCGGCCGACGACGATAATAAAAGTGGATAAAAATCACCCCCCCAATTGCGCCGAGCAGATTGAAGACGAGATCAAGGGCAGTATTCCAATAACCGCCCACCCCCGTCTGGCCGAAGATCACGACCGCAATAAATTCGATAATCTCATTCAAGGCGCCCAGCCCCATGCCGCCCAAAACAATTAATGGGTAAAGCACCGTCCAATTAACAGTCTGGCTTTGAGCCAAATATGATCGAAGGAGATGATAAAAAACGATCGTCGCGACGCCGAAACCGAAGAAGTGAACGACTTGATCAAACTTGAGAATCTGCGACTCGCCCGAACCAACTAAATCAACCACAATAAATTTATAAAGCACCCCATCGCCCACCCGCACACCCCCACCGGCCATATGCAGTAGACCCCAGAGGGATAAACCCCAAAGAATGACTCGATCAAAATCGGTTCGCTTCAAGGTCGCCAAAATTAGGATCAAGAAAAAAAGAAGGATGGCGACATACCAAAGAAATTCGTAATTCTTGATTGAGAGATAATAACCCGCGAAAACGAGGACATAAAGAAGATTGAAGGAAATCAGCCCCCAATGTTGTCTTAGAATCATCCTACGAGAGATGCTTAGAAACGAGTTTGGTCATTTCAAACATATTGACCACTTCTTTACCGCCAAAAACTTTCTTCAGATTTTCGTCAGCCTTAATGTTGCGTTTGTTCTGCGGATCCTGCAATTCATTCTTCTTAATATAAACCCAGAGCTTCTTCACCACCTCCGAACGAGGCATCGGCCCGGGACCGACCACTTGCGCGAGTTCCTCGCTAATCACCATGGGCTTCATAAAAGCCGAATTTTCTTTAGCCATAATTAAATATAATTTAAAAACGATTAATAATCTCCACCATTGTAGCAAATAAAACCCCCGCAATGCAATCGCGGGGGTGTTTCTCCCAAATTAGGGAATAGGGTTATGTTGGTTATCCAACTTGATCGCCAACGCCAAAATACGCAGAGCGTTCCAAGTGCGCGGACTGGCTCCACCGCCAATCATGGGCATACGAAATCGTAAAGACAGACCAGAATCTCGACGCGCGGATATCCAAGCATCGCCATCATCACCTATCGCAACCGTTAACTGTTCTGTCCGTCTGCCATCATGATCATCGTGTTCCCGTTGATACAAATTCCTAACCGATAAATCTATTGGCAAAGGTGTTGCTAAAATTTCTGGCAACCTCGCTGTAATTCTTTCAATATCCGCTTCGCTTAATGCTCGAGGTTTTTTCGACCTATCTTTTGCCATTGTTGGTTCCTTTTCAAAGAACGAACCTCTCTACAAGCCGGAGAGTTGCGGCCTGACTCCTGATGGAGCGACCTTCCAATACAAGAAGGAATTACGATTCTGGCTATAGACTAATCCAATTACCCAAAAACACAAGTTGGATTGATTTATTTCTTAGCGTGGGTGATAGGTGGGAATCGAACCCACAACCTTCTGCTCCACAGGCAGACGCTCTAACCAATTGAGCTACTACCACCATTATTGTTTTTAAACATCACTTCAGCCAATCTTTGCTTTTTCAGCCTATCATGATGAGCAAGGTAATGGCAATTATTGCACAACCAAACTAAATTGGTTAGGGTGTTATTCAGATGGTTTTCATCAAGATGATGAACGGCCAAGACTCTTGAATCCTTGGCCCGGCACAACTTACATACTCGATTTATTCGGCTGTTTATTAAAATTCGGCGATAAATATTTGCTCCGTCTTTCCACAAACGGTGTTTTGGCCCCGTAAATTCCTTATTCCGCCAAACTGTTTGGCAAGATTTACCGCAAAAAAATTTACCGCTTTTAGAATGACCCATCTGCGATGGAGTTTTTTCTGTTTTACGGCCACAGGTGGCGCATAAAACGATTATCCTCTTTCGGGTAAATAATTTCTTGCAGTTGATCGAGCAATATTTACCAAACCCACGTTTAATAAGAATGGGTTTTGCATAAAATAACTTATGGCAACGAAAACAATTAGTGATCGGCATTGATCTTTTTTAAGAACCGCTCCTTCTCTTTTTTATAATGATGAACTAAAAAGTGGCAATTGTAGCAGAGCCATGAAAGATTGCTTGGATTGTTGTTCCTTCTGTTTTGGTCAACATGATGAACTAATAGTATTTTATGATTACTTGTCTCGCATAAAGCACATTTTTGTATAGTCGTTAATCGTTTTAATATTAATTTATATGAATACTCTCCAGTTTTCCAGTTCGGATGCTTGTCCCGGGAATATTCCTCACCGTGCCATTTATTACTACAACCGATACCACAAAAGAAAATTTTATTTTTTGATCTTTCAAGTGATTTCCTCGTTTTATATGCTTCCTTTTTACAAAGATAACACGCCACCATGACCCCCTTTCTTCTAGCACGACTTTGGCACAACAGGGAACAATAATGTTTTAAACTCCGCTTTATTTGCGAAAGTTTTTTATAAAATTTATTTCCACAATTATCGCAAATGATAATCGGCACTTACAGATTATAACATCTCAGTGCATCGATGTTAATACAAACTTCTGTGGATTACTGATAATGGGGGGATTCCTCGGCCACTCCAGACTGATGGTTGATCAGTCTAGCGAGCGCGTAGAGTAATGAAGACAAACGATTTAAGTAAGTTAAAGTGCTGTCGCTTAATTTAATTAGATTTTCTTCTCGAGTTTTAACGACGCGCCTCTCGGCGCGACGCGCCACCGTCCGCGCATAATCGAGAAGCGCACCATTAGCTGTCCCACCCGAGATAAAAAAGGTTTTAATCGGCGGTAACTTTTTCTCGATCGCATCAATTACCTGCTCCATCTGCTCAATTTTGTCAGCGCTAATAGTTTTGTCGGGCGCGCCCGCCAGCTCGGCTTGCACAATAAAAAGATTCTGTTGAACTTGGTTCAGAATTGAACCTAAGGTGAGTCCTTGCCCGACTGGCAAGGCAACGCCTTGACATTGAGTTTTGACGAAACCGAGTAGGGAATTAAGTTCATCCACTGCCCCCAAAGCCTCGGCAATCGCCGAACTCTTGGAGAGCCGTTGACCCGCCTTGCCGTCGGGCAGGTCACAATGAAGCGTCTTGGTTGTCCCCCCATCCCCCTTGCGGGTGTAAAGCATCAGCGATTAACCTCAATCGTCTCACCCCCTTCCGCGTCGCAAGCGCCAACGGTAATCGAACCGTTCGCATTTTTCGAGAGATAGTAACCTGTTAAAACAGTATTCCAATCGCTACCAGCGGCGTTTGGACTCACCGGTATTCTTCCTAAAACACCATTATCCACTAACTCTTTTAAACTAACGCAAGCGGCGCTTGAGGTAGCGGCTGAACAAGCAATTGGATTACAACCAGACCAGCCTGCTTGCGGTGTAACGTCACCACTAATTATAAGATTTGTTGCTCCAAAAGCATCGGTGAGATCAGTAAAATAACCACCCCCATTATCCACTTGATTAACTTTAATCGCCGAGAGGACCGCCGTCACATCCGTCCAACGACTGGCGTTCCGCGCATCCTGGAAACGCTTGAGTGGATCAAGCGACACAAACACGACCCCCGCCAAAATCGCAATAATCGCAATCACAATCAACAACTCAATCAATGTAAAACCTTTCTTATACATAAATTAATTTTTAATTTTTAATAATCGTATATTGTTTGGCGACCCAACCTTCTTTCGTCTGACCTTCATTCCCAAACTTAATTCTATACCACTCTCCCTCTTCCGCCAAGAGTGGATAAACTTCGCCGGGATTGACACGACCAACCGAGACGAAAACTGTCCCCGGCCCCGAACGGACATTGAGCCAACCGGTCGGCGTCTCGCTGATTTCCAAAGTCCGGACAGTAGTAGTGGCTTGCCCAGCCAAAGGCGAAGTGGTTGAAGCAACTAAAGCGGGATTATCAATGGGCACCGCTGGCGCGACTGGAATCGCGTCGAGTGCCGCTTGACGCGCCGTGGCCTGATCCGCCTCCACCGCGCGCCGATATTGGAACGCCCAAACCAGAAGTCCCGCGCCGAGAACAATGATCGCAAAAAAGATCACTAGACCTAAATTATTACTAAGATATTGTCGGAGTGAAGATCGCCGACCAAGACCACTGCCGGTATGCACGCCCGCCCGCATCGTGAGTTCATCGGCCCCTCGCTTCCCTAAACCGCCGAGCGCCAAACCGATCGCTTCGAGATAAACAATCGGTTGTTTGACGAAGGGCGAGCGCGCGATACCGGACGGCAAGTCGAGATTGGAGCGAAGATATTCGGGCAACCCTCGTAGTTGACTACCACCGCCGGTTAAAAGCAAGCCGTGAATTTTATGCCCCGACCACTTTTCGTAATAATCAATGGTCGTTTTAATTTCATCTTTGACCGGTGCTAGTTCGCGCAAGAGAATGGTGAAAATTTGGCTCTCCGGATCGAGAATGCCGATCTCATTCTTCTTCTCTTCGGCGACATCGTAATCAACTTTCAGCGCGGTCACAACGGCTTTAGTCAGGGCTTCCCCGCCCGTTGGTAAAGTTCGGCTGTAACGAAGCCCACTCCGATCGAAAACCGCCAGAGTCGTCGCCACCGCGCCACAATCAACAATCATCACCGGCCGTTCTACCGACTCGGGGAAAATGCCGCGGAAGGTGGCGATGGTCTCGAGATCAAATTCCGCCGTGAGTCCGAGTTCGGCGAAAAAATTAGACCAATCAGCCATCAACCGCCGACTGGCGCCGGCGACCAAAAAATCAAGTCCCATCTCCGTCCGTTGCAAAACTTTATAAGAAATCAGAAGGTCGGATTCTTCCAACGGAATATGCTCGCGGGCTTCGGCGAGAATCATCGCGCCTAAGTCTTCATCTTTTGGGGGTATCTGAATCCAGGGTTTGGAAAAGGAATGAATATAAATTTGCGAATCGGGCAGACCAAAAACAATTTGGTGGGGCGCGATGCCCGCTGACTTCTTCTGGCCATCAGTCGTCTTCGCATCACGAAGGGCCTCGCGAAGAGCGAGCGCCAGCGCCGGTCGATCTTTGATCACTCCGCGCTCCACCACGCCGGCGGGCAACACCACCCGACCGAGCGCGGTAATTTGCGGGCTCCGCCCGCGTTGACGGAGCTCGACCACTTCCACGCTCCGATCAGCGATATCCACACCCACCGCGCGCGAAAAAAAAGAAAATTTCATATTGGTATCGTATAATTATTAATAGTAATCGAACGGCTGGCGGGAAAAGTGGTAATTAAAACTTCGAGCGACTGCTCATTCTCACCCACGATCCCCCGAGCAATTACTCGTCGCCGACCGGCGCCTTCATCACTGACTGTTATTATACATCGTCCAATGCTATCGGTAAAATCGGAATTCACCGGCAAGGGGTTAAGGCGCAAAGCGAGGAGCGCCGTGTCAAGACAGCCGTCGGTAAAAGTCTTAGTTGCCACCCCACGATCAATGGTCGTCGCAATTTCTAATTCGCGCACCCCAAGAAGTGCCGTCGAGAGCGCGAGGGTCAGCACGGCAGCGCCGATGACTACCACCACGACCAGCGCGGTAAAGCCTGCCTCACCGGCAGGCGGGCCGGAATTAGTTTTATTTATTTTTGGCTGTTTGAATATCATATTAACGGCGAAGATTAATCACCGTGGTAAAGGTACGCGCCGGTGCGGGCAAAGCGCTAAGCGTGAGCGCAACCGAGAGTGAAGCTCGCGCCGACCACGGACCAGTGGTTCGTGCCACCGTGAAATTAGTGACGGTCGCGGGGAGCGCCGTGAGGGGTAAGGGATTGATGCCTCCAACCTTACGCACCAATTGCCCATTCGAAATACTAATGTTAACCGGCTGACCAAAACTGTCCGTCAAAATGAGAACCGAGCTGGGCGCGGCAGAAAACGGTGAGACTACTGTCGTTGCTTGCTCAAGATCGCGCGCAATAATCTGGAGGGCAAACCGCGCGCTGGTGTTGAGAGTCGCGCCCGAACGGGCGCGGGCATCGAGATCCCCGACGGTGAGCGACCAGAGAATTAAGCTCGTCGCGAGAGTGCTGACGATCGCGAGATAAATAATCAGTTCGACAAGTGTAAAACCTTTTCTCATTTGTAATTGATTCGAACTTCTTGGAGCACGGGGGTGCTCGCACCGTCGCCGATTAGTTTGACTTGGTATTGCACATACTGATTGCCATTATAATCGTAAGGGATTATCGTACCGGCAGCAACCGTGAAATCTGGCGGGCAAACGGCACCAGTCATCGCCGGATTATCCGCCATGCAAATTTGGAATTTAATATTACAAGCTGAAGTCGGAACACAAATTGGGATACTTTCATCCCAACCAATTAATTGCACCGGCGAGGCATCAATCATATTCAAAGCCAAGGACTCAAGCGTGCCAGAAGTTTCGTAACCCCCGCCAGTGAGGTGAAGAATCACTCCCGAATTGCCGACGGCCCAGCCATTGTTCGAGGCTAAAAGAAAAACGGAGTTTAAGTTTTGTGTCGCAGGTAAGGGTGCATAAGGAGACCAATTCGGTCCGCCGGTCCAACGCACGATCTGACCACTTCCCCCGACCGCGAAACAATTAGTCGCTGACGAACAGTGAACCGCATTCAAGTTTTGCGTAGTGCCGGAAGTCGGGGCTGTGGTCCAATTGCCACTTTGCCAGCGCCTAATTAATCCACCATTGCCGACGACAAAACCGTCAGTAGAAGAAATCATTAAAACCTCGTTCCAAGTTTGATTACCGGTGTCTTGAAATAACAACCAATTGGGTCCGCCGGTCCAGCGTATAATCACCCCGCTTGCCCCCACCGCCCAACAATTATTCGTCGCCAGACAAAAGACACTATTTAGATTAACATTCGGCGCAGATGAGGGGCCAATTCGACTCCAGCTCGTGCCGTTCCAATGAATCGTCACTTC
>JAGVGK010000020.1 GCA_020057185.1 Minisyncoccota bacterium
GAGTCCAAAAAGTTATCCCCACCGCTGTTTTAGCTCGTCAGGCAGAAAACCCATATTACAAGGCTTTATTCGTGTCCGAAATGTGCGTGTCTTAACTAAGCGTTGACAATTTTGAAAACGGGGGCGAATGTTTTTCTGACCGGTGAGCCCGGTAGCGGTAAGACACATTTGGTGAATCAATATGTCGCTTATCTGCGGTCGAATGGAATTGAGCCCGCCATCACCGCCTCTACCGGCATCGCCGCGACGCACATTGGCGGGCTGACGATCCATTCGTGGAGTGGCATTGGCATTCGACGCGATTTGACGAAATACGATCTTGATCACATCGGGCAGAACCGAAATGTTGTTCGCCGGGTGGGTAAGGCGTACATTCTTATCATTGACGAAGTTTCGATGCTCTCGGCGCGAACGCTCTCGATGATTGAGCTGGTCACGCGCGAGCTTCGTCGGAATGAAGAACCGTTTGGTGGACTGCAAGTTATTCTGGTCGGCGATTTTTTTCAACTGCCACCCGTGGATCGGCGAGAGGATTTAGTTAGCGAACAATTTGCTTTTGGTTCGTCGGCTTGGTCAGCGCTTAATCCGCTCGTGTGTTATCTCTCGGAACAACATCGTCAAGAAGACGCCGTGTTTCTAGAATTCCTCTCGGCGATTCGACGCGCCGTGGTTAATGAATCTCATCGTCAACTTCTCCGCACGCGCTACGCGCCCAAACCGAAAGACGGCATCACTCAATTGTATAGTCACAATGTGGATGTGGATGAGATTAATAACGCGGAGCTAACAAAACTTGCCGGCGCGGAGAAAACATTTCAAATGACCAGTCACGGCGGGGAGAAATTAGTTCTGGCTCTCAAACGCGGTTGTCTGTCGCCGGAAATTCTGGCGCTTAAAGTTGGTGCGCGAGTGATGTTTACCAAGAACGATGTTACTCGACATCAGTATTCGAACGGCACGCTCGGGACGGTGACTGGTTTTGTCAAAGAGGGTGGTTGGCCGGTGATAAAAACTAATGCCGGTAAAACAATTTTTGCCGAGACGGATGAGTGGCAGATCGAGGATAATGGGCGCGTCTTGGCGCGCATCAGTCAGATCCCTTTGCGTCTGGCTTGGGCGATGACGGTACATAAAAGTCAGGGACTGTCGCTCGAAACCGCGCACATGGATCTCTCTCAGACTTTCGAATACGGGCAAGGTTATGTCGCGCTCTCGCGCGTGCGGACCTTGGCGGGGCTGTCGCTCGCGGGCTTGAATCAGCGCGCGCTCGAAGTGCATCCCGAGATTCTGGCGAAGGATGCTGACTTCCGCGCTCAATCAGATCAAGCTCGTGTGGCGTTTGACAAAATCCCAGTGTCAGAATTGAGGACGATGCACACCAATTTTCTCCGTGCTTGTAGTAGTAAATCGGGTAGAAAATAATTATTGAGTAAGGCGTCGCCTTGACATTCGCCCCTGATAAATTATAGAATCTAGATATGGAAAATAATAATCAAAAGGTGATCAGGATTTCGCGGAAAAAGTTAATTATCACGCTCGTGATTTTAGTGGTACTCGGTCTTGGTTTGCGTAATGTTCTTCAAAATACTTTTTCTACGGCGAGGATGAAAAGCGCTTCGAGTGCTCCGGGCATTGAAACAGGGATGGCGTTTCCTGATTATTATAATGAACCAAGTGACATCACCGACACCAGAGAATTTCTTAAAACTTCATACTCCGCGACCCTAAAGACTCGAGATGTGACCGAGGTGGTTAAAGAGGTTAAAAACGCGGTTCGGGATGTTGAGGGGCGGATTGATCGGATGAATAGTTCTGAAAAATACGGTCAAATTTCCTTCGTGGTGCCTAAAAGTCGGTTTGAAGAATTTAGAAACGAGATAGAAAGTTTGACTTACGCCAAACTCTATACCGAAAACATTTCGTCGCAAAATTTGCTTAGTCAAAAACAAAGAATTGAAGGCCAAACCGAAAATATCTTGAGCACCCTCGCCAGTTTGAAGAAACAAAAAGCCGATTTGGCTCTCAAGCACACGCAAGCGGTCAATGTCATTAACCGAGAAATAACACGCATTCGAGTTGAGTTGGCTAATGTGCGAGTCACTATTTTGGGAACCATTGAATTGTCGGCAGTAACTTTGCTCCGAGAGCAAGAGAGTATTCTGATGGGGCAGGAAATTATCCAAAAACAAAAGTTAAGCGGGGAAAATAATAATTACACGGTGCAAAATCAAAATCTCGACCGGTTAATCAGCAATGAAAATAATAATTTAACCAATATCAACAAACAGGATAGTCAATTTGCGAACAACATCGAGACGGTCAATGGCACCGTGAGTGTCTATTGGATTAGCGTGTGGAACTTAATTAAAGAATTTTCGCCAATTAATCCGTGGATACTAATTATTGTCATTGCCATTTTGGGTCGCTACTTCCTTGTGCGCAAGGGCTATCTATCAAGAATTGAATTGGTTTAAGCTTTGTGATATAGTCTGGGCTGGTAGTTGGTCTTCGGAATTTTGTTTAATGAAGAAAGGAGATTGCCTTGCGATTTAAGGTTTTTAAGGTTGATCGGTCAGGAAATCGAACATTTTTGGATGAGTCTCAAGCTGTCTCGCGGGTGAAAGCGAAGAGTAATGTTCGTTACAACCACTGGGGGGAAACTTCGGAGGACGATCTAGCCAAACTGGGAATCCGGTTGGAAGCCGAGCCAATTCTGGGTGGGAAAGTTGTTTTCAAGCCGTTGCCCTTCCCTCGGTTGTTACCACCCATCGCCGAAATTTGTCGGCCAGTTAATCCCCAGTTTGTTTTCGGGGAATTCCTCCGTCGCAGTCCAGTCTATTAGGGCGTCCACAAGCTGGCCGCCTTTTTTCTTGTTTTTTGCACTGACCGTAGCCGAAACCTATAAATTATGCGATATTAAGAGGATGAATGAAGCGGAAATAAAGGCCAAAATAAAGTTGCTGGTGGATAAGAATATTATTACCAAAGTGAGTTTTTGCCAAAGGCCAACTTTTGAAATAAATTTATGAAAAATAACGATTATTCAAAATTAGAAAAAATTAATTTACCTGAAAATATTTCAGGTATAAAAAAAGATCAACCTATATATTTTGAAAAAGAAAGTGAATTACCCAGAGTTTTTGAAATTGTGAATTCTATTCTTAATCCTTACGATTATGAAGAATTTTCCATTGGGCAATTTAAACATATAGCTGGTGGTTCTTCAAACTCAGCAAACAGGATAAAAAATCATGCAACAGGGAAGGGACCAATAGCCAATGGTTTTACTTTTCTAGATGATATATTTCATTATTGTCAAAATACTTTAAATAATTCGGTCCTCATTTCGCTAGAAGATGTGATAAAAGAATTTAATTGGGCGAAAAAAGCAATAAATGAAAAATTCATCACCTTACACTCTAATGGAAAAATGAGATACGACATAGAAGCAATTATGGATATAACAAAAGGCCTATTAAATGAAGTAGCTTTTAAGGTAGACTGTGCAAACCATGGTATAGAAGTTGAACTCAATAGAGATTTTTATGTTGGTACTGGTAATACAGATCAAGGACAAGATGTTAAAAGAATTAAATTTCAAGGAGAAAATTCAACAGAGCCTTCTATTAAAATTCAAATAAAAGATGCGCAGTATTTTTTACTTATATCAAAAGCTGAGTTTGATGGAGATAGGCAGGCAAAATTATTTATTGGTTATAAAGTTCACTGGAAAAAAGCAAACACAGGGCAAAAATTTTTTAGAAGCTTAGGGGGTCGTGGTGAAGAAATTTTTACTGATTTCCCAACCTTAAAAGGTATTAGGGTTGAAAGAAGGGGGTGGGCGGAACGAGAAGATTTTAAAGAATTACCGCCAGAGACAATATATAAAGGCATGTCCTTCAATGCGGACAATATGTATGTTTATTGGGAAGATTTAAAAAAGATGGAGGAACTTTTTCCAAAACTACCTGCTTTAATTAGATAACATTGCCCTCATCATTTGTTTTCCAACAGCTTCAACTACTGGGACACTAACAGAGTTTCCGAATTGTTTATATAAAGCGGAATCAGCTAGTCTTGGTATTTTATAGTCAGTAGGAAATCCTTGAATACGAGCGCACTCTAACGGAGTTAATTTTCTAATACCTTTCTTATCCTTAATAATTGGCACATTGTGTCCACCCGTTCCCATGTTTGCGGTTAATGTTGGACAAACGCCACTTTTATTTTCTCGGACGTATTGTCTACGCCATTGGTACACCTTTCCTTCGTCTTTTATAAAATCTTTTAGTTTTTCAAACAATGGCTTGCCGTTGTAATAGTATTTCTCAGGTACATTTTTCTCTAGTAAGTCAGTAATTTTCACAGTTAATTTTACTGGTTTAGGAAACTCAAATTTTTCGGAGTAGTCTTTATTTCTAAAACCAACCACGTAGACACGCTCTCTGTTTTGTGGAATATTTCCGTACTCCATACTATTCAAAACTTTTGTTTTTAAATAATAACCAAGATTTTCTAACGTCTCTTGGATAACTCTAAAAGTTTTACCTCCGTCATGGCTTTTTAAGTTTTTTACATTTTCAAGCAGAAAGCCCTCGGGCTTTCGTGTGTCAAGAATTCTTGCAATATCAAAAAATAGATTTCCTCTACCTTTTTCGTCATCAAATCCTTGTCTATATCCTGCAATAGAAAAAGCCTGGCAAGGGAAACCACCTAGGAGAAAATCAAATTGGGGCAAATCGTCAATTCCGATTTTTCTAATATCCTCAACAACCAATTTTGAATCTCTAAAATTTAAATCGTAGGTATCTTTACATTGAGGTTCAAAATCATTTGCGAAAACTGTTTTAAATCCGGCATTCTCAAACCCTAGCCGTATTCCACCAACACCAGCAAAAAGATCAATTGTTTTAAATCCGTGCTTAGTTTTTTTTGAAACGATTTTTTCTGGTTTGTCGGTGATATTACTTATGACTTGAACAACGACACCTCGCACCTCAACCTCTTTCCGGTAAAAAGGAAGTAAATTTTGATTTCTTGGCTCAAGTCGGTATCGTGTTTTTTCTCGATATAATTTTTTTAGTGTTGCTTCATTGTCATCAATAATAGCGACAACTGTTTGCCCGTTTTCTGCTACCGATTGTTTTTTGATCACAACAATATCTCCGTCAAAAATTCCTTCGTCAATCATACTTTCTCCAATAACACGCAAAGCGTAGTATCCTTTTGATGTTTTAATGCTTGGATTGACGATTGATATTGTATCTTCAAAATTTTCAATAGCTTCAATCGGATATCCAGCAGTAATCCTTCCGATAATTGGAATCTCTAAGATAGATTTTATTTCTTTCCTTAACGACAAGCTTCGGGCTGAATTTTCAGACTTTGAAAGATACCCCTTTGCTTTGAGGGAATTGATATGTTCGTGAATAGTGGAAACAGCCTTGAGTTTTAGTTTCCTTCGTATTTCTTCAATGGTTGGGGATATCCCATTTTCGGAAATATAGGTATTGATAAAATCAAAGACTTGTTTTTGTTTTTTTGTGAGGTTTGACATGTTGTATTAAAAATCTGGTTGCGCTACACTTTGATTATAACCGAACGGAAACCGAAAGACAAAGCTGGGTTATCCACAGGGGGATCGAAAAAACTGACAAAAAAAATTGATGTGGCAGCCTATGGACTTTACGGATTGACGGAGGAGGAGATAGGAATTGTAGAAGGTGTGAAAAATTAAAGAGAGTAAAGGAAAAAATTTTTTGATTATGCAAAATACAAACACACGAAAAAAATTAGAAGAAGCTATATTCTTTTATAACAAATTGGTTTCAAGCACGGAACATTTTGCGAATGAAACAGTCTATTATTTAAGTGCTTTTTTGTCCGCTTCCCAAAGCACTGTTTATATTATGGGTAAGGAATTTGGTTCAGAGAAGCAATATAAAGAGAATCTATTTATGAAGTCTGAACTATATCTCAAATTTTACAAAGCACGCCATGTGATTATTCACCAAGAGGTTCCAAATCTAAAACATAAAATTGAAACCAGTTTTGGTCCCCAGGGATTGGTCGTTAGAGCGGGGCAAACAGTAAATATTCCACTTAAGCCATTTGCTGGTTTAAGAACCGAAGTGCAAGCGGAACATATAAATCAATTAGGAGAAAAAATGTATTCAATAGCAAACCAGAATCGAGACTTATGCATTTCTTTTTTTGACAATCAGTACGGGGAAAAAAGAGAGTTTTTGTTCTCTACTTTTTTGAGAGACGCTGAAGAATATCTGTTTGCTTTAAAAAGTTTTGTTGAAGAATGCGTGAAGGCCACTGGCAAGGCGTCGCCTTGACATGAGGTAAATTAAAATAAAACACCATCCTATCTTCTCTAATTCGCGCGAATAGGAGAATAGGGTATATGGTCTTTGTGAGATAATGAAAATATGTTTAAATTAGTAAACACTTATTATGAAAATAAACATCACAAAGGAACAGTATAAAGATTTGATTACTATGAGCGCTATCGCGAATAGTGTTGTGGGTATTTTGGGGGACATGACGATTGATACCGATTATAAAAAACGGTCCGACAAAATGGAGAAGCTTGAGGAATATCTGTTGCAATTTGCCGACGATTTTGGGTGTGGCGAACTGACGCAAAAATACGGTGAGAAAAATATTTTTGACGATGAAATATATGGGAAAAACATTTTGCCTATAATGGATGATTATAATGAACATGAACTTTTTGATGGGCTGGCTAACAAGTTGGCGTGGCGCGATTTCAGAAAGGCTCATTCGGAAGTAGAAATGAAAGAAATAGAAAATAAAAACAGCGGGTATTTTGGTGTGGAACTTTATGACTATGAGAAAAAATATTGGGATGAATTTGAGAAACACGAATTTGACCGGTTGGAGATAGTGAAAAAAATAAGTAAAAAGGTAAAAAGATAGGAATAAGAAAATTATGTTACAAAATTTAGAAAACCTCTTTCAATTTAAAATAAGTTTGAATTATTCTAAGCCGTTGATTTGGCGACGGATTCAAGTGCCGGAGTTCTACACTTTTTGGGAGCTTAGTTGTGCTATCCAAGATGCGATGGATTGGGGCGGGGGACACTTGCACGGCTTTATGTTTTCCGACAAGAAAAATAATTGGCAGATGATAAATATTACGATTCCTTCATCTGACGACGATGAATTTAAAGACAGAATTATAGACGAACGAACAGCAAAGATTGCCGATTATTCCAGCAAAATTTCAAAACAGTGCAAATACGAATATGATTTTGGCGATGGCTGGGTGCACACGATTTTGCTAGAGAAAGTGTTGTCAGCAGTTCTTGGTCAAAAATATCCGAAGTGTCTGGCTGGCAAACGGGCTTGCCCGCCAGACGACTGTGGTGGAATCGGTGGTTATGAGAGGTTAGTTGATATTCTCAAACATCCCAAACACCCAGAACACAAAGAAATGATGGAGTGGCTTGGTCTCGATTTTCCTGATGATTTTGACCCAACACAGTTTAATCCTAGCGAGGTTATTTTTAGTGACCCAAAAGACAGACTCGAAGAGTTTGAAAATTATATGAAACAGTTCTAACTTTCACCGGCTTTATATTTTCGTGAGTAGGCCACTAGCAAGGCGACGCCTTGACATGAGGTAAATCAAAAGAAAAATTATGGATAAAAGATTTTTGTACAAGATTTTTTAATCAAAAAAGCAAAGAGCGAGCCCCGCACCCGGGACACGCTCTTTGCTTACAAATCACAAGGATTTATCAATAACACTACTAGTATACACGAGCTCAAAGAATAAAGCAATCTCTTGTATGAGGCCACCCATTTTTGCACTCCGCTGGTAATCTCGACATCACTGTTTCCATTGGTCTCCATGATAGCAGAAATTGAACTGGAGTCAGATGGTTGCCAAAAGCGTAGTGGACGCGCTCCGTGTTGTACCAAATCAACCAATCCATCAGTTTAATATTAAATTGGTCGAGATCAAACAGTAGTCCTTTGTGATAATTCAAGAACTCCTCTTGAATGGTGCGATTGAATCGTTCGATATGAGCATTCATTTTTGGTGTTCTCGGATAGGTATGATAATGGGTGATCTGCAATTTGAGCAAAGCGACGGCAAAGTGCTTTTTCCATTCACTGCCGTTGTCGGTGAGAACAAAAGTGACGGGATAGGGAAACAGTAGCCGAAAAGCGGCGAAGAATTCGGTCGCCGCTTTTGAAGCATGTGACTTGGTCGCCCAAGCAAAGGCGAACCGACCAAACAGATCTTCGCAAGTAATGACATAACGGCGCGAACCCTGAATGATTTCCTCAATCGTGTCGAGACCAATACAGTGACCGGGGTATTCGGCCTTGAAACCTTTAGGTTTACGAACGATCGGTGTTTGTTTGATTGGTGTCAGACGACCGGTGCCGGTGATGCGGGTCGGGAACAATCGCAGGCCGCCCAAGTCTTTAATCAGTCGACCAATGGTACTCGGTCGAGGACACGAGAGTTTTTCTTGATCACAAAATTCTTTTAGCAACGGATAGAGTTTGTCTTTACCGAGATTGGGATGTTCAGCACGAAGACCACGAATCTTCTCGATAATCAGCAGACCCCATGCCCGTTTTCGGCGGAGCTTGGGCGCCCGAGACTTGGGGTTGAGAGCTTCGAGTTTGCCCCCACCTTGTTTGAGCTTACATTTCCAATTAAAGAGAGTTCGTCGTTTAACTTTGAAAGCGTCGAGGGTCTCCGTTCGCCGAATAGCCGTTTGAGTAATCATATACCGCCAGCGTATACCACGCTCGGTGGCCACGACAAATCCTCTTGTTCCTCGATATTTATTGAAAATTCTCATCGCGCTCTTTGGGTTTCAAAGAGTGCAATATGTTAGTGACCTTATGCAGTTTATTTTACCGCCTCGCCCTTTTTCCTGCTATACTATTGGAATGAAAAAGATACCACTGGCAAGGCGATGCCTTGACCTGACTTGACCTGAAAATTTTAATTGACGGTGTGTAGACGCTCGTATATACTGCAATTATGATTACAAAGACTAAGATACACAAAATTGGCAATAGTTTGGGTGTTTATATTCCTAAAAGTGTGGCCGAAAAAGCCGGGATGACTAAGGGGGCATTGGTCCGAGTGCGATCAGTCGGTTATCGGGTAATTGTTGAGCCCGGTAATCGTCGCGAGACATTGCAAGATCTGCTCCAGCGTTTCGATAAAAAAAACCATCAAACGCTCGTTGATTTCGGAGACGATGTTGGGCGAGAGATAATTGATTAATGAAAATTGTAACGCCAGAGCGAGGGGATATTATTACAGCTAGTTTGGACCCCGTGCATGGTCATGAGCAGAAGGGGTTGCGTCCACTCTTGGTTATTTCTCATACCGACTTTAATGCTAAAACTGGTTTAGTTGTTGTTTGCCCAATTACTTCTAAGGTTAGGGGTAGCCCATTTGAGATAGATATTTCGGGCAAACAAACTACGGGTGTTATTTTAACTAGTCAGATAAGAACAATTGATTTTCAGGCTCGACAAGCAATTATCTGTGATCGGGTTAACAATTTTTGTTTGGAAGAAGTGATTGCTAGGGTTAAGCTTATTATTGATTAAGTTGCCACTAGAAATAGGGATTTTACCGCCCTAGTCGATTTCTTGCTATACTATTGGAATGAAAGATGAAGAGAGCCGATTGAACGCAATTCTGTCCTCAATGGCCGAGGGGTTGGTGGCGATTGATAATGACCGCAAGGTGATTATGATGAATCAGGCGGCGGGCATTCTGCTTCGGACCGCGCCCCAGGAAGCGACCGGGCGTGATGTTCGTGACCTGCTCGTGTTCTTCCGCGAGGACAAAGAGTTGCCTTATGAAGAAGTCCCGATCGAGCGGGCGATGACCGAGCGCAACATTATTTCAGTTAGTCTTTTGGACAATTTGTCGGTGCGGGCGAAGAACGGCCAGCTCTTCCCGGTGGCGATGATGATTGCGCCGTTGCTCACTTCCGGCGAGCCCTCGGGTCCCGCCGTTGGTGGGGCGGGCGCGATTATTCTCTTTCGCGATGTGACGAAAGAACGCGAGATTGATCAGGCTAAGACCGAGCTGGTGTCGCTCGCGTCACATCAACTCCGCACGCCACTCTCGGCGATCAATTGGTATGCCGAGATGCTCATCGGGCAGGAAGTGGGGACGCTCACTGACAAGCAGAAGGAATATCTCCAAGCGTTGTCGGACGCCAATCATCGAATGATTGAGCTCGTCAATTCTCTGCTTAATGTCTCGCGGATTGATCTCGGCACTTTCGCGATCGAACCAACGCCGATTGACTTCGCTTCGATTGGCAAGAGCGTGCTGTCGGAGCTTGAGCCCCAAGTGCTCGCCAAGAAGCTCAAGGTGACGGTGGAGCATGATCCGAATCTGCCGGCCGTTAGCGCTGATCCCAAACTCGTCCGCATTATTTTCCAAAACTTGCTTTCCAACGCGGTCAAATACACGCCATCCGGCGGGGAAATTAAATTAGCCATCGCGCTCACACCACCTAATTTGCTTATCACTATCGCCGATACTGGTTATGGAATTCCCGCCAGCCAACAAGCCAAAATATTTACCAAACTCTTCCGGGCTGATAACATACGAGATAAAGAAGCCGAAGGCACGGGGCTAGGACTCTATATCGTCAAGTCAATTATTGAAGTCTCGGGCGGTAAAATCGAATTCGACTCGCTCGAGGGGAAGGGAACGACTTTCCGCGTGACGATGCCACTTTCCGGTATGACCAAGAAGGTCGGTGCCAAAGGCTTAACTTAATTATGGCCGACACAACCACACCCCAAAAAATTTTATTAGCGGAAGATGATAAATTCCTCTCGACGGCGATGGGTGAGAAGCTCACGCGCGAGGGCTTTACTGTCCTGCGCGCGAGTAATGGTCTCGAAGCGGTGGCGTTGGCTAAAGCGGAACACCCCGATCTCGTCTTGCTCGATATTATTATGCCGCAGAAAACCGGTTTCGAAGTTTTGAGCGAGCTTCGGCTTGATCCCACCACGCGCGATATTCCCGTGATTGTTCTCTCCAATCTCGGTCAAGAAGTGGATATCAAGAAGGCTCGCGATCTCGGGGCGATTGATTATCTGGTGAAGTCTGATGTCGAGATGAGAGTGGTGGTCGCGAAAATTAAAGAAGCGCTCGCGAAATTAAAATAATGGATTTTTCACCTGCCAAACTTAAAGACTTGCTCGTGACGCCCGGGCATATCTCGCTCGCTGATTTCGAAACGGCGGTTGAGGAGAGCGAGCAAACGCATCACTCACTCTGGACGGTCTTGGTTGATCGCGATTTAATCCGCGACGGCGAGCTCGCCCAGCTGGTCGCCGAAGCCTACAATCTCAAGTGGCTCGATCTTCGGCGCGAAGAAATTAAACCTCAGATTCTGGGGCTAGTGCCGGAGCTGGTAGCGCGGAAGCGGGGGGTGATTGCGGTGGCGCGGACGACCGGTGGGATCAAGGTGGGCATGACCGACCCCTTTGATTTAGCAGCGATTCACTTCCTCGAGAAACGGCTCGGCGATAAAATTATTCCTTTCCTCATCACCGCTCGTGATCTGGAGGAAGCGCTGACCCAGTATCGAGGCAGTTTGAAACAAGAATTTGAAGCGACGCTCGTCCGTCTCCGCGAGTCGAGTCGCTCGAAAGATGATCGCAATGACGACACGATTAAACTGGTTGATTTACTTTTGATCTACGGTCATCAGAATAAAGCATCGGATATTCATATCGAACCGTATCGGCAGAAAGTGCTAGTCCGTTTTCGGATCGACGGCGTGATGCATGATGTGCTCGAATTACCGAAAGATCTCTCGGAGGTGATTTTGACGCGACTTAAAATTTTGGCGAAGATGCGTACCGATGAACACCGCGCCGCGCAAGACGGCAAGCTTCAATTTATGTCTCAAAATGAACAAGTGGATGTGCGGGTTTCGATTTTGCCGGTGACGGAAGGGGAGAACGCTGTGCTTCGTTTGCTCTCCGAGCAAAGTCGCAAATTTAGTTTGACCGATCTCGGTTTGTCGCCGATGGATCTCGCCACCGTCAAACGAGCGATTGATAATCCGCACGGCATGATTCTCGTGACTGGTCCGACCGGTTCCGGTAAAACGACGACCGTTTACGCGGTGATGAAAATTTTGAATACGCGCGATGTTCACATCGCGACGATTGAAGATCCGGTGGAGTATGACATCGAGGGGGTGAGCCAGATTCAAGTTAATCCCAAAGCCAATCTCTCGTTTGCCAACGGCCTCCGTTCCATCGTGCGCCAAGATCCCGACATCATTGTGGTCGGTGAGATTCGCGATGAAGAGACGGCGAGTATTGCGGTCAACTCGGCAATGACTGGTCATCTCGTCCTCTCGACGCTCCACGCCAACGATGCGGCGACGACACTCCCGCGTTTGCTCGAGATGGGGATTGAACCCTTCCTCGTTGCCTCCACCGTCAACGCCGTGATTGCCCAACGGCTGGTGCGCAAAGTTTGTGATCGGTGTCGCGTCTCGGCGCCCCCGACGGACGAAATGAAGAAAGTAATTATGCGCGAGCCTGAATTGAAAGCTCTTTTCAAACAGCGCGGTTATGGCACACTGTCGAAACTCGCTTTTTATCGCGGACAAGGTTGCGAACTTTGCAGTCACACCGGCTATCAAGGGCGGATCGGCATTTTCGAAGTACTGGAATTATCGGATGAGGTTAAATCGCTGGTCGTCGCGCGCGCTTCGTCGGGGGAGATTATGAAGAAGGCTAAATCTGGCAAACAACCAATGACCACCATGCTCGAAGACGGTCTCGATAAAGTCTTGAGCGGCCTCACCACCCTCGATGAAGTGCTTCGCGTTACCAAAATTTAATTATGGAAAAGCCAAATAAAGGATTGAAGCGGGAGGTGAGTATCGGGGGCGCGGGGCTCACTCAACAAGTGTTGTTTGCTAAACATCTCGCGGTGATGCTGGGTGCAGGGCTCACACTGACCGAGGCGTTGCCAGTTTCGATTGAGTCGGCGGGCGGGCGGTTGAAAAGCGCCTTGACCGAGGTGGCGCGGGCCGTGGAATCCGGCGCGACGCTCTCGTCGGCGCTCGGTGATCACCCACATATTTTTCCCGCTCTGCTCACCAACGCGGTTTACGCCGGCGAGCGTTCGGGTAATCTCGCGACGAATCTCGCGTCTGCCGCGAAGGCGCTGGAGAAGGAGCGCGCGCTGATTGCCAAAGTGAAGGGCGCGCTCATTTATCCCGCGACGGTGCTCGTCGCGGCTTTGCTGCTCGGCCTCGGTTTGGCCTTCTTCGTCTTGCCAAAAATTACCCCGCTCTTCCGTGGGCTCAATATCAAGTTACCTTTCACGACTCGCGCGCTGATTGCCTTCGCCGATTTGGTTGATCGCCACGGACTACTTCTTTTCCTCGCCATTTTTGGCGGTCTGGCTTTAATAATAATTCTCGCCAAACGGCGCTTCACCCGACCAATCACGCACTGGCTCTTACTTCACTTGCCTGGGCTCAAACCAATTGTTCGGCACACCAATCTTGCGCGCTTCACGGGCGCGCTGGGGCTCTTGCTCAAGAGTGGAGTGACAGTCAACGAAGCGCTCGATATCACCGAGCGGTCGTTGAGTAATTATTATTATCAACGCGCGATTCATCAAGTGGCAGTCGGTGTGTCGCAGGGGACGAAGCTCGCCGATAATCTCGAACGCTTCCCCGCGCTTTTCCCGCCGCTCCTCACTCGTCTCGTGCGGGTCGGTGAAGTCTCAGGCAAATTCGAAGATACCTTTTTCTATCTCGCCGATTTCTACGAGAGCGAAGTAGATAGCGCCACCAAATCGCTCTCCACCGCGCTCGAACCAATCTTACTTCTTATTATCGGTCTGATCGTCGCTACCCTCGCCCTCTCGATCATCACTCCAATCTACCAAATTACGGGGAATATCAATCGGTAATCCGTCATGCTTAAAAAATTTTTAGAGTGGATTGGTCTCAAAGAAAAACTTCACAATATTGGTAATGTTCCACCTTTGATCAAAGAACGTGATCTTTGGTGGATAAGTTTTGGCGAAAATGTCGGTTCAGAAATGAATGGTAAGAGCAAATTATTTTCTCGTCCGGGTTTGGTGATCAAAAAATTATCTCGAGGTTTCCTTCTTGTCGCTCCGACGACTTCGCAGAAGAAAGAGGGAACTTGGTATGTGCCAATCAAACAGGAAGGGCGGGATATGTATGTTTGTCTGCATCAAATAAGAACAATTGATTATCGAAGATTATCGAGTCGATTGGGCGTAATGGATGAAGCAGATTTCAAGAGAGTACGGGATGCTTTCTGGAGATTGTACAAATAAAACCAATATTCCCCCCGCTAAGCGAGGGGCCGCGGCAAATCGCCGAATGTATCCTTATACTAACAAATGTGTTATCGGTGTCAACCTACCTTGTGGATAATCAATGATTTGGCTTTTAGTTTATGCTAAACTAATGGAATGAAAAAACACATTGTCGTCGCGTTTGCTTTATCACTAATTTTATTACCCTTTGTCGCCAGCGCTTATACTGTCACCTTAACCGCACCCACGGCTGGTGATTACCCTCGTTCGCAAGATATCAGCGTCGCTTGGACCGCTGTCGGTCCGGTCACTAGCCTGGTGGATCTGGAACTAAGAAAGGTGAGCGATAATTCGCTGGTCGCCTCGGTTAATTCTCTCAGCCTGGCGAGTTCTCCTTACAATTTCAATCCACTTAGTCATGCGGTTCTCGCTGGCACTTATTATTTTAAAGCGAAGTTATTGAGCTACGATCGTTCTCTTCTTTTTGCCACCTCGGCTTCGACGCCAAACTTCACAATTTTAAATGGTCCCGATCTGATTATCTCCACTCCGACCATTCTCACGGTTAATCCGACTACTGTCTCCGCTGGCGGGGTAGTCTCTTTGCCTAGTTGGGAAATGAAGAATCAGGGTGATGCGCCAGCCAATAATTTTGTCTCCGATATTCGTCTTTCCCCCGACTCCATTATTACCACGGCGGATACTTATTTGGGTGGTGGTGGCAGTAATAGTTTGGCTCCCGGTGAAATTTTTTCACTTGTTGGATCAACTGTCACTATTCCTACTAATACACCGGCTGGTAATTATTTTGTCGGGTGGCTACTTGATAGAAATAACACCGTCGCCGAGTCTAACGAAACCAATAATTATAAAAGCGCGCCCTTGACCGTAACTAATGCTGCGCCGGTCACTCACACATTAACGGTCGCTAAAATTGGTTCTGGTAGTGGAGTTGTTAGTTCTTTCCCCGAACTCGGTATCGATTGTGGTTCGGATTGTTCCGAAAGTTATGATTCTAGTGTTTCGCCAGGCTTGTCCGCCAGCGCGTCTACCGGTTCTGTTTTTGTTGGTTGGTCTGGGGATTGCACTGGAACAAATATTACTTGCACGGTGGCAATGACCGCCGATAAGAATGCCGTCGCTGAATTTGCGCTTGCGACCCCACCTTGCGCCGGGTCGCCGTGCGTCTCCATGGTTTATCCGAATGGTGGCGAGACTTTGATTAAGGGTCAGCCGAATACCATTCGCTGGTTTAGCAACGGCGTGCCGATTGCCAATCCCAGTCCGCTCGATCACTTTCAGATCGAGTTGGGGAATTGGGTATTTAGCGCGCCAATGGGTTGGGATAATTTCACTTCTACTTTGACCAATTCTAGCGCTGGTTCTTCCCCTGTAGGTGATAATTTACCACCCGGGCGTTATCGGATGACGGTTGCTTATTATCGGAATGAACAGCGTATAGTTTCCGATACTTCGGACAATTGGTTCACCATCGCGACTTCTTCGCCGATCACTGTCACCGCCCCCAATGGTGGTGAAGTGTGGCAATCAAATAGAAGCCATGTCATTCAATGGACACCATACGGTTACAATCCCGATATCAATCCGGCTTCCACCACGGTGGCTTATTTAGAGAAAAAGGTTAATGGTAATTTTGTGATGGTCGGTAAAATTATTCCAGACGAGATGGCGTCTCTTTACACTCGTGGATTTTTAATAGGGGAATTTCAAGAGTTAGTACCAAACCCTTTGTATCCCGGGGGTTACTGGTATAACCCGCCACCGTTCCTACCACCACCAGGCGATTACTATGTCCGTGTAGTCAATAAAATAACTGGCGCTTGGGATCGGAGCGATAATCCTTTCACTTTGGTTTCCGAAAATGCTATTTGGGCCGATCTAAAAATTAATAGTGCTAACACAGAGCCAATACTTACGTCCCCAATAATTATACCGAAGGGTTCAAACAACACCGACTATCTGGCTTCTTGGACATCTAATTCACAGGAAAAATGTTCTTTGGATTATTTTTTTGAACGTTACCCCGCCTCTATCGATCCAAATAATTGGGTTTGGAATGAAATATATGATTTACCGTCAAGTGGTTTCAGAAACATCAAAGTTTTTCCTTTTGCAAATGTTCAACCCGGAGCGCGGGGTTATGTTTCTCTTAATTGTCCAACATCAATGAGTGGTAGTGGCGTTGAAGGGAGTGGATTTGATGTAATAGATTTATATTACGATTCTATTCCTACCACTGCGACCGCGGGCGTCGTCGGTGCTAGCACGGTCAAAGTGATTTCGCCTAACGGCGAGAAAGCGATAAACTGGTCTACTCCGCAAGTAATTGCTTGGAGCGCTTCGGCGGATGTGGAAAATGTTTCCATCGCGCTATATAAAGATTCTAAGTTTTTCAAATGGATTGCCCGAGACTTGCCCAGTCAGATTAAGAGTTATCGTTGGACGCCGTCTAAAACAATTTCGGCGGGCGAGCTCGGCAATAATTTCCAGATTAATGTGGTTGGTCGGAAAAAAGTTTATACGGGAATGATTACGGACAAAAGTGATATACCATTCTCGATTGTTAATTCCACCCCGACACCGGCCGACACCACACCTCCTTCAACTATCACGGATTTAAAACTCACCGGCACTTACCCTAACGGTCAAGTGGGGCTAAATTGGCGGGCGCCGTATGAAGATAGCAATAATCCAACCTCGGGCGCGGTAACTTCTTACGATATTCGTTATCAAATTAAGTCGCCGATTACGGATAGCAGTTGGTCGCGGGCGGTTCAAGTGACTGACGAACCAACGCCCCGGGCGCCCGGAACTGTGGAAATTTATTTCCTCTCGAACTTAACGTCTCGGCAAACCTACTATGTAGCCATCCGCAGTCAGGATGCGATGGGAAATATTTCGGCTTTGTCCAACAATGTGGTTATTAAAATGCCCATTTCGCCAACCCCATTACCTCCTCCGATTATCCCATCACCGATTGATCCAATTCCAATTCCTCTTCCTCTATTGCCAACAACAACAGCGCCTATTGTTCCGACACCAACCCCAATTATTATTCTCCCCACCCTCCTCTCCGCCGATCCGCCCAACAACGCTGTGGACGCGCGGGATCTTAGTGGTCGGCTGGGGTGGAAGTTTGTTTCGCTCGCGTTCTCCGCTCATCTTGGTTCCGATTGGAATCTCGCGACTGATTACACTATCTCCACCACCAATGCCGAATCCATCGGTATTTCCAACATCAGTGGTTCAGCGGTTCAACCCATTGCTGTCTTCTCCCGCAAGATTGTCCCCGGTGAACGCGTGACGGTCACCCACCAACCAACGGGCGCTAAAGTCTGTCTCGGCTTCTTGCCCGGCGATGTGGACCAGAATGGGTTTGCCACCAACCTTGATATTGGTCGGCTTAATAGTTGGGTTGGCACGACCGAAGGCGCGACTCAACCACTCTGGAAAACTGACATCAATCGCGACGAGGTTTTCGATCAAACTGATGTCACTCGCGCCAACGAACTCTTGTCTGCCCCCGATCGGGTGATTCGTTTGCCGGCGTGCCCCTCGACTTCGCTCGGGGCAAGTCCCAACCAAAATCAGTTAGCCAATGTCTTTTCAACTTTGCGCCAGGCGTTGGAAGTTTGGAGTCAATTATTAATCTCAAGATAAATTTTCGCGATTTTTGCTATAATGATCAGCAATGCGTTCTGGTTTTACCCCGTTAGAAACTAAGAACCGAAAATATTTATTGACTCGCCAAAAACGAGTTAGGTTTCTAACGGGGTTTACTCTAGTGGAATTATTAATCGTCCTCGCGATCGGTGGGATTATTGCCGGCGCGATTGGGCCGGCGATTAATCACTTCTCGTCGGGGAGTCAGCTCGATGATGTCGCTGGTGATCTGAAGCAAACGATTCAACTCGCGCGCGAGCGCGCGGTGGCTGGGGTCGCGAGCCCCGCCGATGGCGGGGCGAGTTCCCCTCACGGCGTTTTCCTCGAGCTCAACACCAGCGCGCCCGATCGCTATATTCTATTTCGCGGAGCGAATTATGCTACGCGCGATCCACTCTATGATCAGGCGACAGCGATTCGCGGAGCGGTTAATCTCACCGCGACTCTCATTGGTAATACGACCGAGATCTCGTTCACTCCGCGGTGGGGAATGCCGAACGCGACGGGGACGATCACCCTGACTCATTCGACGGGGGGCAAGCGCGTGTTGCGTCTCAATGATCTCGGTTTTATCACTACCGAATAATTTATGTTGCTTAAAGTTAAATCAAAATTTATGACCGGTGAAAGTTTGCTTGAAGTGATTCTCGCTTTGGCAATTTTTTCGCTGATCGCCGCCGCTTTTATTTCGCTCACGCTCGGTAGTGTTTCGAATGTCAGTTATGGCACGGACTTCCTAACGGTGGAAGCCATCGCGGATCAAGGGATCGGCGCGATGCGGGCAATTCGCGACAATGCTTGGAACAGGGTGTTTAATACCGGTGTAGGAGTATTGGTTGGAACGACTAGCGCCGGGTGGGTGGTTACCGGATTGGGCAGTCAAACTTTCGATCAACGGTTCAGGCGAACGATTACAACTAGCACGATTAATTTGGAAAACAAATCGGTAAAAGTCGAAGTCACTTGGCCGTCGCCGGTGGGGACAATCCAGAAAGTGGTTCGACAAACTAGACTTACCAACTGGGATTCCCGCGACTGGATTCAAACGGATTGGTCGGGGCCAAACAGTTATGCCACGGTTGATCCTACGATTGAAACCAATGTCGCGGGCCAAATTAGTTTGAAAGCAAGGCCGATGCTATGGAGTTCTTTCACTTCCCCAGTAACCCAAATTTTAAACAGCGTTCATTGCCGAGTGGTAAATGATTGCTGGGCGGTGGGAAACGCTATCACTTCCGGTCCGACCACCCAGCGCGGCGAATTGATTTTGCGTTGGGATGGAACTAATTGGTCGCGGGCTACACCCTCATCAATTATTCCCAATGTTAATTTGAACAACATTTTTTGTCTGGCGACGAATGATTGTTGGGCGGTGGGTAATGTTTCTGGCGGTGAAGTGACGATTCATTGGAACGGCACGAGCTGGAGTCGAATTGGCCCC
>JAGVGK010000006.1 GCA_020057185.1 Minisyncoccota bacterium
CTTTATCCGTCCAAAAATCAGGGCTCGTCATTTGCCGTTCCAGTTCAATTATTTTCTGATTGATTTCCTCGGTTGTCATCGTCAATGAATTATAAGCTAAATTCTTCGGAATGTATTCGACTATTGCCGAAACCTAATCCAATAAATTGATTCCTTAACCCTCGCATAAAACCAGCCGGTCCGCATAAAAATATTTCGGCGTTAGAAATATCCTGATTATTTTTTGCAATTAAATTAGCAGAGAGATAACCATCTTGGTCAGAGAAATGTTCGTGAAATTTAAAATCATTATTTCGTCTTGAAATTTCCGCCAACTCACCGGTAAAAGCCGCTTCACTGACATTCTTCACCGAATAATAAAGATCTATTTTATAATTACCGACCATTTGTCTCGCCATACTCAAGAAAGGAGTGATGCCGATACCACCCGCCATCCAGATTTGTCTTTTAGATTCCGCCTTTAGATAAGAAAAGGTGCCGAAGGGTCCCTCAATGAGAGCCACGGCGCCGGGCTTTAATAAATAAATCATTGAAGTATAATCCCCTAAAGTTTTTATGCCTAAAAATAAATTATCGCTCGTGGGAGAAGAAGTTATTGAAAAAGGATGTGATTCAGACAAAATACCATCATTTTCAAATCTTAAGAAAATAAACTGACCGGGCTGGAATTTAATTTTACGAGCCAGAGGTATTAATTCTATTTCAATGATGCTATCATTTATCCTTCTTACTTTTTCTAATTTATATTTAAATTCTCTTTTTTTATACACACCAAAAATAGTCCGGTAAGAATAAGAAAGAGCGCCGAGAACGGCCAGACTCAACATGTAATATTTCAAAATAACATTATTAGAAATATCGCTCGGCACCAGAAGCATATGCAACCCCCCCAGAAATAGGACCAGGCCTAAATATTTATGCGTATTTTTCCAATTCTGATATTTAAAGTTTAAATAAAAAGTGATCACCATTAATCCAATAAAAATTATTAAACTTAATTTACCAAAATTTGTTGGCCAATCTTGAATCGAAAAAATAAAAATAAAAGAAGACTTCAAAGAGATAAGGAGGAATTGAACAGTCAAAAAGATGGGGTGAAAAAACAGGAGGCAAAAAGTTAGCGCGCCAATCAAATGGTGTTTAATATAAACATGGTTTAGCCCGTTAAATAATTTGTCTAAAAATCTGAAGCGTGCCGCCAAAATGAAATTGATGGATAAGAGGGCCATACCTAAAAGCCCAGTTACTTGACCGAGACTACGAAAAGTAATTGAGGTTGAAGTAAATCGATCCGCCAAAGGTTTTAGAAAAAACCATAGCCCCAGTGGGATTACCGCCAAAATTACAATCAAAATAATCCCCAAATTATTTTTTAATAATTTTATCACTCCAGTATTATATAAAAAATTAAAGAGATTAGCTACTTGACCAGACTCTAACCATTGTATATACTCTAGTTATGAAAACAATAATCAATATTAAAACTGACAAAGAAATCAAAACGAAAGCCGTGCAAACGGCGCACGATATGGGTTTGCCTTTAAGTACCGTGGTCAATGGTTTTTTAAAAAAGTTCATTATTGAACGACAAGTATCTTTTTCCGCTCCCTTGAAACCGTCCTTGAAACTAATCAAGATTCTACGCCAAACCAATAAAGACATTGAAGCTGGTAAGAATTTATCTGGACCATTCTACTCGGCCAAGGAAATGGCCAATTATTTAAATTTCCTAAAATGAGATCCGCTTATTACCATTCCAGTTTCCGAAAACAATACAAGAAATTAGAGAAGGTCATCCAACGGCG
Source organism: Minisyncoccota bacterium (assembly GCA_020057185.1). GTDB lineage: Bacteria > Patescibacteriota > Minisyncoccia > Phycocordibacterales > JACOZG01 > JAGVGK01. The sequence continues at coordinate 1,806 of JAGVGK010000006.1, forward strand.
TTTTATCGAAAGACTAGAGCTTTTTTTACTTAATCCCTTTGACCAAGTTCTCCACAATCATAAACTACATGATGAATGGTTAGATCATTGGGGAATCAACATCACTGGTGATTATCGCGCTATTTACAGATTGGACGGCGAGATCGCCATCTTCGTCGCGATCGGCACGCACAGCGAATTGTATGAATAAACTTTTTGTAATACAATTAAGCTAATGAAAAAATACAAACATGCCATTGGTTTGGGCATCACTAGTTTAACTGCTGTGGTTATAAGCATCTTGCTAATAATTTGGCGTACCGAGGTCACACGGCGAAACGATGTTATGGGGGCAGACCTTCTGGCTGATTTTGCTAGTTTAACAATAGTGTTTGGAGTCTTCTTTAATTATTACTTATTTCGCTTAGGGTTAACTTCAGGAAAATGGTTCACAAAAATACTGCGAATTGTGGCTTCTTTTGTTTTTCTTGTGATTGGTGGATTTTTGTTTCTAAATATAATTATTGGATTTGTGTTTTTTGCTTTTAAAATCAAGGTCGTTGCTAATTTTTTCGCCTCGCTTTCTGACACCTCTTTTTATATTTTAGGCATTTGGTTAGATGTGTTAATTTCAACTCTTTTACTTCCATTGTTACCCGCAATAACTTCTCGAATATTGTATCCTATTCAAATTTGGAAAACATGGTTTTATTGTATGATTCCCGTAGCCATTTCTGTCATTACATACAGTTTCATTCCAAAATCTTGGTGGTTAATACTCTTACTAGCAACGACTACGATTGGATTTATTATTGGTAGATTGATTGACAAAAAAGAGCAGGGAAAAATTATCACCAATACAAATGCAAGTTATTAATTGAAGCCGAAGGTGGGAATCGAACCCACGTTCCTACTTTACGAAAGTAGTGTTCTGCCACTGAACTACGTCGGCAACCGAATCCACTCTATCAAAAAAACCTGAAATTCGCTATTATTCAGCAGTGATTGATACTCAAAATTGGTCGGCGAAAACTATCCCCCAACTTATGGAAGCGCTTCACACCAACGAGCGCGGTTTGAGTAATAATGAAGCTCTCCAACGCCAGGAGAAATTCGGTCTCAATCAACTGCCCGAGGAAAAGGTTGACAGTCTGTTGACTATTTTTGGACGACAATTTCAGAGCCCTCTAATTTACCTCCTTTTTGTCGCCGGGGCCGTCGTCTTTATTATGGGCGAGCCAATTGACGGCGCGATCATTTTCTTCGTTCTCCTCTTCAATGCCGTGGTCGGAACGATTCAGGAAGGGAAAGCTCAAAATACTTTGCGTGCCCTTAAGAACTTCGTCGAGACAAAAGCCACCGTCCGGCGCGACGAGACTCAATTGATTATTCCCGATTCCGAAATCGTACCCGGCGATATTATCTTGCTTCAGGAAGGTGAACGCGTTCCGGCCGACGCGCGTCTTTTGATCGCCAATAATCTTAAGCTTGACGAGGCCTCGCTCACCGGTGAGTCCGAACCGAGACATAAAACGGTCAATGATTTAGAGAAAAATATGATTTTCAAAGGCACACACATTGTCTCGGGCAATGGTCAAGCAATTGTCATTGCCACGGGGACAAAAACCATCATTGGTAAAATTGCTAAACAAATTTCTAAACTAGATACCGAGATCCCGCTTAAAAAAGATATCCGAAATTTGTCACACCTCATCATCATTGTCGTCATGGGAATTAGTCTTTTCTTATTCACGGCCGGCGTACTTTTGGGCAAACCAATTCGAGAAATGTTGACCACTGTCATTTCGCTTGCCGTCTCGGTCATCCCTGAAGGTCTGCCAATTGTCGTGACCCTCATCCTCGCCACCGGCGTCTGGCGAATGAGTAAACGGAACGCCTTGATCAAGAAATTACAAGCGGTCGAAGCTCTGGGTCAAGCTCGGATAATTGCGGTTGATAAAACCGGTACTTTGACCAAAAATGAATTGGTTATCCAGCAAGTGTTTGTCGATCAAAAAATGTTTTCCATTGGCGGGGTTGGTTATGAACCAAAGGGTGATATCACCGAAAATGGTAAAGTCATCGATCCGATTAATGAACCCGGGCTCGCCTTGACGGGGAAAATCGCCTCCTTCTGCGCCAACGCGCGAGTGATACTTCATCCCGAGACCAATCAATGGCAAGTGGCTGGTGATCCGACAGAGGCCTCAATGTTTGTTTTTGGACAAAAAGTCGGTTTTCATAAAAATGTTTTGGAGAACGACATGCCAATGCTGGCCGAGATTCCCTTCGACTATCAACTCAAGTATCACACCGTTCTCCATGGTCGAGATGATAAGAAAATCTTGACCGTCGTCGGCGCACCGGAAATAATTCTCAATCTCACGACAAAAGTTTGGCATAATGGTAAACACCACCCCCTATCAGACAAAGAGAAGATGGAGTTGGAAGCTATTTTTAGCCAAATGTCTCAAACTGGTTTGCGCGTCCTCGCTTTCGCTGAAAGTCACGAGTCCGAAAAGATTCTCACCCCCGAGACAATCAAGAACCTCGCTTTCGTCGGTTTCTTCGGTATCAGAGATGCCCTACGAGTGGAAGTGCCGGAAGCAATGAGCCAGGCACAAGCCGCCGGTATCCGCGTCGTGATGATCACTGGTGACCACAAGATTACCGCCCAAGCCATTGCTCAGATGGCTGGTATTTATCACGAGGGTGATTATACTCTCACTGGCGAAGAAATTGATAAATTATCTACTCAAGAATTAATTCAAAAACTTGCTCGAACTAGTGTTTTCGCCCGAGTAACGCCCAATCACAAACTCTTGATTATTCAAGCCTTCAAGGCACGGGGAGAAATTGTGGTCATGACGGGCGATGGGGTCAATGACGCGCCGTCGCTCGTCGCCGCCGATCTCGGAGTGGCGATGGGGAAAATTGGCACCGAAGTCGCCAAAGAAGCGGCAGATATTGTACTTCTTGATGATAACTTCCAGAGTATTACAACGGCGATTGAAGAAGGTCGGAGTATTTATAAGACAATTAAAAAGGTGATTCTCTACCTCTTCTCAACCTCGCTCGGTGAAGTGCTCACCATCACCGGCGCGATTTTTTTGGGACTCCCTTTGCCAATCCTCGCCGCTCAAATCATTTGGCTCAATCTGGTCACGGACGGTTTTCTTGATATTTCACTGGCGATGGAACCGAAGGAGTCGGGCTTGCTTCAACACACCTTCGAACGACCAAAAAAATATTTGGTTGATAAACTGATGGCCAAACGAATGATCCTTATGGCTCTCCCCATGGCAATCGGGACCTTAATTTTGTTCAAGAATTATCTCGGTAACGATATGACTAAAGCCTGGACTATGTCACTAACTTTGCTCGCCGCCTTCCAATGGGCGAATGCTTGGAATTGCCGATCCGAAGATAAATCAATTTTTGAGTTAAATTTCTTGGCCAATAAATTTCTGCTCGGTGCCACCACCATTGTCATCTCACTCCAAATGTTCGCCATCTATAATCCGATGATGCAAAAAATTCTGCACACCACGGCGATTAGTCTCCGCGATTGGCTTATTATTATCCCCATCTCCCTCACCATTATTCTCGTGGAAGAAGTGAGAAAACTATTTCAACGTTACAAAAACTTGAGCCGGAGGAGAGAATCGGACTCTCGACCTCCATCTTACCAAGATGGCGTTCTACCACTGAACTACTCCGGCAATTAAAAAAGCAACAATCACTGAATCCCGACGCTTCGGCCTGCCTCGCGACAAGGCGGGTCGGGACCCCGACTTTACGTCGGGGCTACTCCGGCTAAACTGACATTGAGAATCCTATCATATTGATCCTAAAAATGCTTATTCTAAGCCATATTTTACATATTTATCGTGATTTCGTCAACAAAATCCTTGACAAGATTAATCTAATATGCTAGCATAGACGCAGTCATCGGGTTGAACGTCGACCTGATAAATAGTAACAGAGCGAGTGGAACGAAGCGTGGAGATTTCAGATGTTTAATAGAACTTTGGCGGAAATTGTGGAATTGGCGCAGGGGGGCAATCTCGAGGCCGAAGACTTCTGCAAGGCCATCGGGATCAAATATTAGCTCGGCGCAGGGGGGCGCGAGCAACGGGCGATACACTTGTGTCGCCCGTTTTTTTGTTATACTTAAACAATGCTTCAAAAAAGATACAGCCATCAAATTCAAAGTTTCAAAAAAAGAATGGGAATTAAGGATTCTCTTTTTGACCAAATCGCTGATTTTTTTACTCACTCTTTTGGTACTGTAATTTTTTTGATCCTAAATGTCATTTTTTTCTTACTCTGGATATTGATTAATACCGGCAAAACTCCAATCGGCGTTTTCGATCCTTTCCCGTTTGGTTTGTTAACTATGATTGTCTCGCTAGAAGCAATTTTCCTAACCATTATTGTTTTGATCAGCCAAAATCGCGCTGGCAATATTGCTTATCTGCGCGATGAAATTGATTTTGAAATAAATGTGCAAGCCGAAGATGAAATCACTAAAATCTTAAACATCCTCGACGAAATTCACGACCATCTCGGGCTGAAAGCCGAAGATGACAATGAACTAGCCACGATGAAACAAAAAACAAATCTTGAAGGCATCCGCGATCGTTTGTTGAATGGGAAATAAAACCGCTCCGAGAAAAATCTGGAGCGGTCAATCGAAAGTGTCGGCTTCGGCGACAACAACTGGCTTCAAAAGATCTTCTTGAAATGGTCCGTAGTGGGCCTCGCCGATAATCCTTTTCCCCGCTAAGACGAGTGGCACCCAAACCGAATCGGCTGGCATCATTTCGGTCACTGGCAACTGGTTGATTGGAAACCATTTCGGTTTTGACATCTCTTCTGACTCTTTCGGCTCGCCAATCCAATGCTCGGTAGTAAAGACATGGACTAAGCAAGAGAACTTCTCGCCATTGGTTTTGGTATTGTGGAAAGTGACTTCGGCTACTTTTTGCAAATCTGCCGGTCTGATTTCTACCCCAGATTCTTGTTGGCATTCGCTGATCGCACATTCGATCAAACTTTGCCCTGGCTCCACCCCACCACCGTAACCGTTCCACTTCCCTGCCCCAATGTGGCGAGTCTTGCGCGCCAGCAACACTTTTCCATCTTTAACCAGAAAAACCAAGGTTGCTTCCAGTAATGTTTTTTCTATTGGCATATTTGCCTCCTTTCTGTGTTTAAGACTAACAAAAACAAATTAAAAATACCAGTCTCAAGGCGCGGCTTATGAACAACGATAAAACTGCGTCCTTACTTTTTTTGCTAAAACTATTCTGTAAATAACTGGGATCTTCTTGCCAGTCTTAAAATAAGAAGTAAATTGTTTTTCTTTCAGAACCTTGAATTTTGTATTTTGTAAAATATTGAGCACTTCAGCGAGAGAGTGTCGGTATACATAAAAAGAAACAGATTTAGACAGAGGACTTTTTATTCCTCTTCCTAACTCCGATTTTTTTAGATGTTGTAATTTGTGTTCTGGTAAATATTCTTCAAAAGTAAAACAAAATATCCCTGTTGGTTTGAGTAATTTATAAACTTTACGAATTACTTTTTCCAAATTAACTACGAACTCAAATATTCCGGTGGCGATGATAATATCAAAGGACTCTTTTTCTAAAACCGGGAATTCTTTCTCAATATCAGCTTTATATAAATGCCAATCAGGAAATTTCTTACAAGTTACATCGAGCATTTTTTGAGAAATATCAATACCTGTAATTTTACATCCTATTTGATACAGCTTCTCGGTGGATTGCCCTGTTCCAATGCCGACATCCAGAACTTTGTATCCCAACTTACATATTGGTAAAAGCAATTTATTAACCTCATCTGGCGCTTGCCAGTTGAATTCTGGTTTATGAGAAACTTTATCATAAACCCCTGAAAGTTTGTCGTTATATTTTTGTAGTAACTCGCTTTTTTGCTTCATGGTTATAAAATCATATAGACTGACAAAGAATAATCCTTATCTCCAAACGATACGCGGCTGATGGGTGCTGACCCCACGACCTCTCCCGTGACAGGGGAGTGCTCTACCGTTGAGCTACAGCCGCAAATGACTTAACTAATCTAGCAAAAAAATAACAAAAAGGAAAGTGCCGATGAATGGAATCGAACCATTGTTTGAGGCTTATGAGTCCCCTGTTCTACCATTGAACTACATCGGCAAAACTTATAGGGGGAGCAGGACTTGCACCCGCGTCTGGAGGTTATGAGCCTCCCGAGATACTGCTTCTCCATCCCCCTGAAAGATATCATATTATCACCCACGAAACGCAATATCAAGGTTCTAGATAAAATTAAACTCGCGGAAAACTCGTTCATAGAGTTCAATCACCCGCCGCGCCTCACGGCGCGTCAAAGATAAATCACTTTGGTGCGCCACTTGATTTCTCACTTTGTGCGCCTCCCAAGCGTCTTCGAGCGTCAGGAAATCACTCGGCTCAACATTCTTAAGTCGCTCGCCAAGATTCTCACCGTGATAGGGCATGGCCGCGACCATTTCATCCAATAAATTATCCGCTTCAATAATTGCTTGTTTCCAATCGGACTGGTTATCCGTTTCTAAATAAGCCATTACTTTATCCCAACGCTGATTGTGAATGGCTTGACTGCTCGTGTCGGTCCGCAGTAAGTTAAGAAAATCTCGAATCTCATCACGCCGCAAATTAATAATCCGCACCACCAAAGTCGCAACCATAATGCCAAAAACAATAATCAAGAAAAATGATATCACCTTCAACCAAAAAATTAATTCCGGTGGGAGCGCGCCGAGATGCGCGTCCGCGAAGAAACGATAAATCCAGTTAAAGAAATACTCGAGATTGAGATAATTTGGTTTAAAGATTGGCATGTTGTTTACCTAATTGAAAAAGTAAATCTTCGCGGAAGGACGGCGCGACTAATTGGAAACCGAAAGGTAAGCCAGTCTGATCAACACCATTGGGAACCGACAACGCCGGCAAACCAGCGATATTGGCCGGCACCGTGAAGACATCGGCTAAATACATCTGGAGCGGATCAGTCACTTTCTCACCTAAAGCAAAAGCGGTGGTCGGCGTCGTCGGCATTACCACCGCATCCACTTGGCGGAAAGCGGTCGCAAAATCGGTGATGAGTAAATCTCTAGTTGCCAGTGCTCGGCGATAATAAGCGTCGTAGTAGCCAGCCGAGAGCACATAAGTCCCGAGCATAATTCGTCGGCGCACTTCTCGACCAAATTTTTGACCACGGGTTTTCTCATACTCCTCACGCAGGGTGGCACCAGCCACCCGATCGCCATAACGCATCCCATCGAAACGCGCGAGATTACTCGAAACTTCCGCCGGCGAAATAATGTAATAAGCGGCGAGCGCGTCCGCGAGCCGCGGGAGAGTGATCGGAACAATCTTGGCGCCGGCGAGTCGCCAACGATCCAGAGCGGCAGTGAAATTATTTTTAACCGCCTCACTCACGCCGTCGCCGATTAAACCCTCCGGCACGCCCAGCCGAATGTTTTTAATGGCGGGTAAAATATTTTTTACTTTCGGATATTCCACCGTCGTCGAATCAAGCGGATCACGACCGACAATCACCGAGAAAATCGCTTCGACATCGGCGACGGTTTTTGCCATCGGCCCAATTTGATCCAACGATGACGCCATCGCAATGAGACCGGAACGCGACACCGCGCCGTAAGTTGGTTTGAGACCAACTAGACCGCAGAAGCTCGCCGGCTGACGCACCGAGCCGGCGGTGTCCGAGCCGAGGCCAGCGAGCGCTAGATTAGCGCCGACGGCCGACGCCGTTCCGCCCGACGAACCACCGGGCACTCGCGTCGGATCGGTCGGATGGTGTGTTGGACCAAAAGCGGAATTCTCGGTGGAACTACCCATCGCGAATTCATCCATATTGGTTCGGCCGAGCATAATCGCGCCGGCCTGCGCGAGTCGTTTAATCACCGTCGCGCTATAGGTCGCGCGATAGGTCGCCAGCATTTTTGACCCCGCCGAACAAATCTCGCCGGCAATTAAAATGTTGTCTTTAACCGCCAACGGCACCCCTTCCAACGGTCGAAGCGGATTCCCTTTCTCCAGCCATTGATCACTTTGCTCGGCTATTTGTTTTGCCTGATCAAAAACTTCCAGATAAGCATTGAGCTCGCCATTGCGCCGAACGATCTCGGTTTGATAAGCCTCGACTAGGTCAACCACTCGCGCCGTCTTGGCGACTAATTGTGCTCGCCACGAAGCGATCGTTAAAGTTTGAAGATCAATTGGCATCTTGAGGAAAAATCGGCTTCACCACAATATAGCCATCGCGTCGCTCGTGACTAGCGGCTAGCAACTGTTCAGTAAAAACACCCGCGGGATGGGGCTCACCCGCCTTGCCGTCGGGCAGGCCATCGGCCCGCAAAGTATTATCGGCCAGAGCTCGAGGGTGAGACACGGATGAAGGAGCGGTTGTTTCGACCTTAAGTCGAGCGACATAACCAAGAATCGCTTCGAGATCGTGGCGCAACGGCTCAATTTCTGAATCCGCTAATTCCAGCCGAGCCAAAGTGGCGAGATTGATAACTTCTTCTCGTCTAATCATTACCCTATCTTAACATTACTTAAGCAGTTTTAAAAACTCGGCTTCATTAATTATCCGCACCCCTAACCGTTCGGCCTCATTATATTTCGAGCCGGGTTCCTCGCCAGCAATAAGATAATCTGTCTGCGCCGAAACGGTACTCGATACTTTGCCTCCCATTTTCTTAACCAACAATTTAGCTTCATCGCGCGTCAGTGAAATAAGGGTCCCGGTTAAGACAAAAGTTTTGCCGGTCACCGCAGTGGAATGAGCTACCAACTGTTTTTCCACACGCTTAATCGTGATTTGTTTCAAAAGTTCATCAAGCATTCGGTGGTGAGTTTGATTGCGAAACCAATCATAAACGGACTTCGCGACAATTGGCCCCACGCCAGCAATCTTTTCTAGTATTGCCTGTTCAGCCGCCATCAGCCGGTCTAGAGTTTTAAAATGGTTCACTAAAAGATCCGCCGTCTCTTCGCCAACTTGCGGGATCGAGAGCGCGATCAAAAGTCGCGCCAAGCTGACCGACCGACTGCGATCAATCGCGATGATAAGTTTCTGTGCCGAGACTTCGGCAAAACGCGGCAGGATAACGAGGTCACCATATTTCAAAGTGAAAATATCGGGGAAGGACGCAATTAATTTTTGATCAAGTAACAAGTCAATAACTTTCCGACCCAAACCGCGAATATCAAACGCGGACTTCGAGACGAAGTGGCAAAACTTCCGACGCAGTTGGGCGAAAGAATTTGGATTGACACATCGATGCGCCACCTGACCGGGAATTCGTTCAATCGCGCCACCCGCCTCATCGGCGGACGAGCCGCACGCCTCGAGATAATTAGGAAAATTAAATGGCTTGGCTGACTTAGGACGAAGCTCGGCCAAAACAGTAACGATGTCCGGAATAATGTCACCGGCCTTCCGCACAATTACCGTGTCCCCGATTCGCACATCGAGCCGTTTGATTTCATCCTCATTGTGCAAAGTGGCGCGCGAGACGGTTGAGCCGGCGAGCAAGACAGGCCGAAGAATCGCGACCGGCGTCACCACGCCCGTTCGACCAACTTGGAAAATAATATCCTCGATGATCGTCGTCGCTTCTTCGGCTTTGAACTTGAAAGCGACCGCGAAGCGTGGCGCCTTGCCGGTGTAACCGAGTCGCTCTTGATAATCGCGCTCGTTGACCTTAACCGCCACACCATCAATCCCATAATCTTCATCCGCCGCGTGCTTCTGCCACTTCTCCCAATAACGAATCACCGCTTCAATGTCCGGACAAAGCGCCCAATGAGGATTGACTTTGAAGCCGAGGGTTTTGAGTCGCTTCAGTTCGTCGGCTTGCGTTAAAGGCGAGACCTTAGAACCCGCCAAGGTCTCGCCTTGCCAGGCAATGTCATAAATAAAACTATTCAGCCGGCGTTCCGCTACCACGCGCGGATCGAGTTGGCGAATCGTGCCGGCGGCGGCGTTCCGCGGATTGGCAAAAAGTGGTTCGTTTTTACTCCGTCGTTTATCATTAAGCTTAGCGAATTCTGATTTACTCATCCAGATTTCGCCTTCGACCACAATATTCACCGGTTCGGTGAGCGTGAGTGGAATTGATTCAATTGTTTTCACATTCGCCGTCACATCCTCCCCCACTTGACCATTGCCACGCGTCGCCGCTGTTTTCAATATTCCCTTTTCATAAGTTAAAACAATTTTGAAACCATCAATTTTTAATTCGGCGGTGTAAGTTGGAGTGGCAAGGACTGTCCTTAGGGCATCCCTCTTAAGGACAGTCCTTGCCACCCGCGTGTCAAACTCCCGCAATTCGTCCGGCGTAAAAACATCATTGAACGACCATTGCGTCACTTGATGTGTCACTTTCTTGAAACCGGCGAGCGGCGCGCCAGCGACGCGTTGCGTCGGGGAATCGGGCGTGATTAATTCCGGATATTGCTTTTCAAGTTCGCTAAGTTCGCGCTTGAGCGAATCTAACGCTTCGGCCGAGATCTCTTCACGATCCAGCACATGATAAAGATAACGATGATGATTAATCACCCGCCGGAGTTTACCGATCCGCTCTTCAACTTGTTTTTTATTTTTTAACAAAATGAGAGACAATGTTTCCGGTGTTTATACATTCAAAATGAGCCTCGGGATAGGCAGTCTGGAATGAACTGGGGACGGTAATTTTATCTTGCCATTTGCATTCATAGGCAAAAATCTTTGGGCCTTTTTTCTCAATGACATCAACCTCAATTCCGGCTCGCGTCCGCCAAAACATAATCTCTGGTGGAAAAATTTCCAGTATTCCTTTTTTCATTTTCTCGGTCACAAAAAAGTTTTCAAAAATAGCGCCTTTATCTCTACGAGTATCCATTGGAGAATCAATATCAATCAGAGCATTGCGCACCCCGACATCGAGGAAAAAAACTTTGAAGGCCTTCTTTAGTTCGGTCCGTAAATTATTAGAAAATGAGTGAACAATTTTAATAATAAATGCTTGCTCTAATAATCTCAAGTATCGTCGTATCACCGAACGACTTACCCCAAGATGTGTGGCTAATTCATTTAGTGATACCAGTGATCCGATTTGTAACGCCAGTAGTTTTACCAGATCTTCGAATATTTGCGGATTTTTAATGGCTTCAAAGGTGAACACATCTTTATAGAGATATTGAGTAGCAATATTTTTTAAGATTGTTTTTTTAATATCTAAAGAATTTTCTGCGACTACGGCTGGGTATGTTCCGTATAACATAAATCGAGAGAGATCATCGGGAGTAATGGGTTTTGATATGTTAATTTCTAGAAGAGACAGGGGTAGAAGTATGAATTCAAAAATTCTTCCCGTCATTGGTTCATTTATTTTATTAGCTAAATCAAATGATGATGAGCCAGTGGCGATAATTTGCACCCCCGGATAGGTATCGTGGAATGCTTTCAAAATACTGCCAATATCTTGGATGGTTTGGGCTTCGTCAAATACGACAATTTTTTTTCCTATGGTTAAGGGTAATAATTTATCTGGTTCGCCAACGATAAAATGTTTGCGGATTTCAGCCAGTTGGCAATCATAATGTTTTCCATGTTCTCCGTATTTTTTTATCAATTTTTTTGTTAAAGTTGTTTTTCCTGACTGGCGAGGACCAAGAATTGATATCATTCTATTCTTGAACAATGAACCTACAATCCGAGTCTCAATTGTGCGTTGAAATATGACCATAGTGTCACTATAACAAATTGCTCTTGAAAGAGCAATTTGTAAGATAGGCGCAAAAACCCTTATTTTACAATAATTTTATAATGGTTAACTCGTTCACCATCGGTCGAGATTTCATAGCACCTGTAGTGCAAAATACCATCGCCTGCCAGACAAATAATTTCCCGACCATCATGTCAAGGCACCGCCTTGACAAGCTCATCTTCGTTTTCAAAATTAATCCACTCCGCGATTAAAGCATCGAAATCTGTGTTTACTGGAAAATAATTATCGAAAGTGGTCGGACCGATAATTACATTCTCTGGCCGCGATTGTCGTAAGTAGAATCCGTGACTTGAAAAACGATAGCCCGTCAAAAAAACTTTGGCGGTTTCTGGTTTGGCAATTCGCTTACCACTCCAACTGGCTTCATCTGCAATTTTCACCGGGTTGAGGTGGATGTAAGCGAAAAGATATTTTAAATAATCATCGTTATCAACATGTTTAGCCTTAAACGGCCGTTCAAAGAGACCACCTGTTCTCATATATTTTTTGTTGAAATACATTGAGTAACTCGTGGTTAATTTTTGCATAAAGTGGCTAATCCCACCCGGCTCTTTTTCATAAATCAGCAAATGAAAATGATTGGGCATCAAACAGTAAGCGACAATTTCAACTAAATTACCAGTTTTCTTCAACTCAAACACCGTCTTCCATTGTTTGGTATCATGATCACTCAAATGAATTGACGTTTGATTATTACAAACATACAACAACATCAGAAAACGCCAATGGTCTCCCCGATCAAGAAAAATCTTTCGCTTCTCGTTGCCCCGTTGATAGATATGATAGAGTTCGTGGCTAGAAAACTCAAATGGTCGTTGCATTTGACGCCATTATATATGTCAAGGCGGTGCCTTGACAATGGAAAGGTGGGGATAAAGTGATAGATCAACAACAAAAAACTGAGCCGTAGACTCGTATTTTTGTTTTTGAGCGAATATCTATGTCAAGGCACCGCCTTGCCGGAGGTTAGCCTTGCCGGAGGTTACTGGCTTTCATTTATTCACTATAAATTTTTTCTAGAATGTAAAAACTGGAGTTAAGTAACCTTTCGTGTTGTTTCCCATTTTAAATTAGCTTTTGTTTGAAACATATTTTAACCATTTGGCGCTTGATTAGACTCGGCGTAGTCTAA
>JAGVGK010000037.1 GCA_020057185.1 Minisyncoccota bacterium
AAATCGCTCCGTTACCAGAGCGCTAATGAAGTGGCGAGAGAGTGTGGTATATTGAAATGATTAGTAATCGGGAAATTGCATTTCAGCCCAGAATTTACAAATCATATACCGCCAGCGTATACCACGCTCGGCGGCCACGACAAATCCTCTTGTTCCTCGATATTTATTGAAAATTCTCATCGCGCTCTTTGGGTTTCAAAGAGTGCAATATGTTAGTGACCTTATGCAGCGATTTTTGGGATTGTCGTTAGTGTGGGTTAAAATACGCCTAGAAATAAGGGTTTTGGTGGTCAGGAAAAATATTGAGTGCCTATTTAAAACATCGATTGCGACAATCTGCTACAATAAAAGCCTAATGTTCAAACAACTGATTGAAACTTACAAAAACACCGGTTTTCTTCATCATGGTTATCTGATTGTCGGTGAACGGGAGATAATCCAGCCCTTGCTCATCGAAACTTTCAAGCTAATTGGTGATCAGACCGACATTATTTACGAGACTTACGAAACTTTTGGAATTAACGACAGTCATCGATTAGTGGAACGAAGCACACGACGCAACTGGAGCGGTCAACGAGAATTGGTCGTGCTCACGGCTAAAAGTTATACGCCCGAAGCGCAAAACGCTTTGCTTAAATTATTTGAGGAACCGCGCGCCGGTCTCCACTTCTTCCTTTTGGGAAACCAAACGACCGATTTTCTCCCCACGCTTCAATCACGACTGGTAATTATTGAACACCAGATTGAAACTGGGTTAAAAGAGAAACCAAATGAAATTCAGATTCAAGCTTCGCAATTCCTCTCCGCCACGCCCGTCGATCGTCTGGCGTGGATTGATAAAAAAGTGAAAAGTGAAATGGCGCGCGACGAGTGGATTAAATTTTTTAACGCCCTAGAAAAAACCGCTCATCAACTAAAACCTTTCAATGAGCAAGCCCTAGTTGAGCTCAACGCCGTTCGCCCTTATTTCGCCAATCCCGCCTTTTCCGCCCGTCTAATTTTCGAACACCTAACATTCGTCTTGCCCCGTGTGGTAGAATAGAAGTGTGCTTTATGCTAGAATAAAATTATGAAGACTCAAGATACAATTTTAACAATTCCTCGTCAGATGATCGGTGAAAGCGAGCTTATCGTATTGCCCAAAGAGCAGTATGATGAGTTCTTGCGTCTACGGAAACAAGAAGAGAGGCGACTATGGGAAGAAAAAGATACCGATGAAGCAATGAGGGTGTATTTGAAAGAGAAAAAAGCTGGCAAGTTAAAAATTCTACGATCTTTAGCTGATTTAGATTAAACACCGATGATAATATCTTACTCATCAAAGTTTTCTCGTGAATATGAGAGATTGTCGGAGGAGTTGAGAATTAAAGCCAAGGAGAAAGAGAAAATATTTCGCGATGGTCCGTTTGACTCGAGATTAGATACCCACAAATTGCACGGCAAACATCGTGATTGTTGGGCCTTCACGATAATCGGTCCGTACCGTATAATGTTTAAGTTCACAGGCAAGAGCCAAGTAGATTTTATCAACATCGGTGACCATGATATTTATAAATAATATAATATGACCTACGATTTTAATCCAATTAAATTAAAAATTAAGGAGACCGAGGAGTGGTTGAAGAATGAATATCATAGTGTGAGGACGGGGCGAGCGACACCCTTCCTCCTTGATCGGGTAGAAGTGAAATCGTATGGCAGTAAGTTGCCCCTCAAGCAAGTGGCGGCGGTGACGATTGAGGACGCCCGCACGCTCCGAATCACGCCGTGGGACAAAACCCAAATGAAAGAAGTCGAGAGCGCGATCACCGCCGAGAATCTCGGCGTCTCCATCAGTAGTGACCAGATCGGAATTCGTGTCACTTTCCCCGAGTTGACCACCGAGAGCCGAACCAAGCTAGTGAAAGTTATCAAGGCTAAATTTGAAGAAGCGCGGGTCGCGGTACGCCAAGCTCGTGATAAGGTCTGGAGCGCCGTCCAAGACGCTGAACGGGCGGGGACTTTGGCGGAAGATGACAAATTCCGCGCCAAAGATGAACTGCAAAAAATTGTTGATGCAAACAATAAAACTTTAGAAGAAATTATGGCGAAGAAAGAAGCCGAAATTTTAAATTAAATTCTCAAATTCGATGACGATTATTATTTTCTTAATCATTCTTGGCCTCTTGATTTTGTCCCATGAATTTGGTCATTTCTTCGTGGCAAAAAGATCCGGAATTCGCGTGGACGAATTTGGTCTCGGCTTCCCGCCTCGGCTTTTTGGACTGCGCTGGGGCGAGACGACCTACTCGCTCAATCTCATTCCTTTCGGCGGTTTTGTAAAAATTTACGGTGAGAATCCTGATGAAGAATCTCTAACTGGCGCCGACCGCGCGCGGGCGATTAGCGCTCAATCCAAATGGGTGCAAGCGCTGGTGCTCGTGGCGGGAGTGACCATGAATTTGGTACTCGCTTGGCTTCTCCTCATCATCGCTTTTTCGACCACTGGTTTACCGGCCGAAGTCGGCTCGGCACCGGCCGGCTACACACTGGATAATCCGCAAGTGACCATTGTCGCGATCGAGCCAAACTCGCCCGCTGATTTAGCTGAACTCACAGTAGGGGATCGGATTGTTCATCTTCGAGTAAACAATGAGAAATTAACTAGTCCCACGATTGAGACTATCCAATCATTCGTTGCGACTCATCCAACGTCGGAAATAATTGTTGGTTATATTCGCGCTCACAGTCCAAGCATCAAGCCAACCATTGCCGAACGAGCCGTTCGGCCAGCTAATATCGGCACGAACAGCGAACCCGCCATTGGCGTCGGGCTGGAGGTTATCGGCAATCTTCATCTGCCTCTTCATCGCGCGATTATTGCCGGCACACAAAGTCTCTGGCATCTGACGAAAAGCACAGCGATTGGTCTAGTTTCTTTTCTCGGTGGTCTCCTTGGTGGACAGAAGGGGACGCTGGATCAAGTCACTGGCCCTGTCGGTTTGGTTGGCCTCGTCGGTGACGCTTCGGCGCTCGGCTTCGGTTATCTACTTTTCTTCACTGCCATTCTCTCAATTAATTTAGCCATCTTGAACCTCCTGCCGATTCCCGCGCTCGACGGCGGGCGACTATTCTTCCTGCTCATTGAGAAGATTAAGGGTTCACCAATTAAACCCGCCGTCGCCAACGCTTTCAACCTCACCGGCTTTGTCCTCCTGATGGGCCTCATGCTCCTCGTCACCTGGAGCGACATTCTCAAATTCTTCACTTAGCTATGTTTTTAATAAATCCACGATTATACCAACCTTATCCGATCGTGAGAGGATGGCATAATAAATTTTACTTTACTTAGTTCTTAATGAATCCACGATCGTGGATTTTGTAAGACGGGCGAAAAATAAGAAAAAGGCCCCGCCGGAGCGAGACCTTGATTTTTGTTTTTGACCGTCATGGAATTGAGTTATTTCTTTTTCAACTCTCTGACAATCAATAGAGCCACTGCTTCCATGTAATAAGTGATTGCCAGAAATCCCATAAACACAGCCGAACCATGAAAGAAAGAAGCGCTCCTAGCTTCTGTTCCGCTGAAAGCAATGAAGCCAGCAGAAGTGATCGCACTCAAGATACTCATAAAAATTTTACCTGCCATAATTCAGCACCGATCCTTTCAACGCAAGACTTTTCCTGTCCCCGAGAACTACGCCGTTTCGGAGACCTAATTTCTAGTTTCTACCCTACACCTGTTAATGATTTCTGTCAATCTTTTTGACTAAGATATTGTTTTGCCGTAAGATGGGCGGATATGCGCCAATCGGAACTATTTGCTAAAACCATTCGCGAAGCACCCCGCGATGAGATGTCACGGAACGCCATTTGGCTGACCCGCGCTGGTTATGTTCACAAGGAAATGGCGGGAGTTTATTCTTATCTCCCACTCGGTTTACGCGTGATTAAAAAAATTGAACAAATTGTCCGCGAAGCGATGAACCGGATTGGTGGGCAAGAAGTGTTTCTGTCGGCACTTCATCCAAAAGAAAATTGGGAGAAAACCGGTCGGTGGCAGACGATGACCGATCTCTACAAGATCGAGGACGAGAGTGATCGAGAATTAGCGCTGGGCGCGACTCATGAAGAAATTATTACACCGCTAATGGCCACTCATATCAATTCTTATCAGGATTTGCCCTTTTCGGCTTACCAATTTCAAACCAAGTTTAGACACGAACTGCGAGCGAAGTCCGGTCTGCTCCGCGGGCGGGAGTTTATCATGAAAGATCTTTACTCTTTTCACCGCGATCAAACTGACCTGGACAATTTTTATAAAAAAGTCGGCGAGAGTTACCGCGAGATTTTCCAAACGGTCGGGATTGGCGAACAAACAATTTACACTCTTGCCAGCGGAGGCACCTTCTCGCCTTATTCGCATGAGTTTCAAACGCTGACGCCGGCCGGTGAAGATCAAATTCATATTTGCGCGAAGTGTCACACCGCGATCAACGACGAAATTATTGCCAAACATCCGACTTGTCCGAAGTGTGGTGGCGCCGAACGAACCGTTCAAACGGGAATTGAAGTTGGCAATACCTTCCAACTCGGTGATAAGTTCAGTGTCCCCTTTGAATTAAATTACCGTGACGAAACCGGGAAAATGAAGCCGGTGATTATGGGTTGTTACGGTCTAGGAATTAGTCGACTGATGGGGGCGATTGTCGAAGTGACGGCTGACGAACAAGGACTGGCTTGGCCAATCGCGGTGGCGCCCTTCCGCGCGCATCTCCTAAGTCTGGGGAGTGATAAAGATACGGCGGTCCAGACTCAAGCGACCAATATTTATAACCAATTGACAAAAGCGGGGATTGAAGTTCTTTGGGACGATCGCGTAGTGGCAACGGGAGTCAAGTTTACCGAAGCTGATCTCTTGGGTTTGCCTTATCGTCTAGTCGTTAGCGCTCGCACGGTGGAGAAAAATTTGGTGGAAGTAAAAAAGCGAACGGTCGATGAGATTAAATTAATTCCCTCACAAAAGCTATGCGCCTTAATTGGTTGAATCGACTTTACGAGGCTTTCTCCCATGATATTGGGATTGATCTGGGCACGGCCAACACGCTCATCTATGTCAAAGGACACGGCATTGTGATTGTCGAGCCGTCAATTGTCGCCATCAATCAGAAAACTGGTCGAATCGTGGCGATTGGCAATGACGCCAAGCAGATGGTCGGACGGACGCCGGCGCATCTCGAGACCGTCCGACCGTTGGTGGACGGCGTAATTTCTAATTTCGAAGTGACTGAAGAGATGCTGGCTTATTTCATCAAACGAGTTACCCAGTTGGGAGCCAAGAAATTCTTTCGCCCGCGAGTGGTCATCGGCGTGCCCTCGGGTATTACCAACGTGGAGATTCGCGCCGTCCGCGACGCCGCCAAGAATGCCGGCGCGCGCGTGGTTCATATTGTAGAAGAACCGATGGCGGCGGCGATTGGCATTCGTTTGCCCGTCCATGATCCCGTCGGCACGATGATTGTGGATATCGGTGGTGGGACCAGCGATATCGCGGTTATTTCCCTAGGCGGAATTGTCAAATCCAAAAATCTTCGCATCGCCGGTGATCGTTTCAACCAAGACATTATTTCCTATGTTCGTGATGAATTCAAAATTCTTTTGGGCGAAAAAACGGCCGAGGAAGTGAAGATGGCGATCGGCGCGGTTTGGAAACAGACCGAACCGATGGAAGCCACGATCCGTGGTCGAGATCTGGTCACCGGTTTGCCTAAAGAAGTGATCATTACCGACTCGGATATTCAAGAGGCGATTGCGGTGTCGATTTCTAATCTCGTGGAGTCAATCAAGGAGGTGCTCGAAACTACTCCGCCGGAAGTAATTTCGGATATTATGAACAAGGGACTTATTCTCGTCGGTGGCGGTGCGCTTTTCCCCGGAATTAAAACTCTTTTAGAATATGAACTCAAGATCCCCATCACTATTGCTGACGATCCGCTGACCGCCGTGGTCCGTGGAACTGGTATTATTCTCGAACGCCTTGAAGAACATCGGGGGGTTCTTGTTCCTGACGATGACCGATTACCACCCAATTAAAATTCCGTCCCGCCGGCGATCTCGTTGGCAAACAATTTTTGCCGTTGTTTTATTTCTGGCAATTCTCTTGGGTTTAAGCCAAGGCGGATTCCGTCGGGTCGCGGTAAATATCAGTGGAGGAATTTTGAGTCCACTTTGGACAATCGGTCGCGGATTGGAAAATTTTTCCACCGGTCTCGCTGGTTTGTTCACAAATAAAATAAAATTAGCGACCGAAAATGCGCGTCTTCGAACGATCATCAATCAACAAGCCACCGCCTTGTTAAATAAAAATATTCTGGAGTTGGAGAACACCACTTTAAGACAAATTATTAATCGTGCGCCCGATCCATTACCGCTCACGATTGGACGATTCATTAATGATGGGCAACAATTTCCTCTCGGCCAAGCGACAGTTGATATTGGAATTCAGTCGGTTGAGAATCAACTGGTGCCGGGCACAGTTGTGGCGAGCGCGGGGTCGATCGTCCTTGGAGAGTTAACAGAAATCTTTGACCTAAAAGCGAAAATGAGTTTCTACTCCAATTCGGGCGAGCATCTTTCGGCCCAATTAGGCGAGACTCATACCCCGATTGAATTAACCGGTCGCGGAGCGGGAAATTTCATCGCTTCACTACCACGGGATTTGGTGGTGGCAATGAATGATCAAGTGACGCTCGCGATTGCTGGACATGAATTCGTTCTCGCGGTGGTAAGTGATATCCGTCGAACGGCCGGAGATTCATTCCAAGAAGTTTTTCTCCGAACACCGGTTAATATTCCCCAATTAGTTTGGGTAGAAATGTATGCGCCGTAGAATTATAATTCTAGCGGTAATGATTGGCGCCGTGGCCTATTTGCCCTGGTGGGCTAGCACCCTTCTCGTCTTGATTGTTATTTGGCGTTTCGACAGTGGTTATGAATTGCTTCTGCCGGCGATGCTTGCCGATTTAACTTATGGGCTACCATTAATTGACTGGCTCAATTTCGCTTTTCCAGCCACTATCTTGACCGCCATCACTATTGCCTTGAGCAAAGTTTTAGCCAATCGTTTTTTCCTTCAACCATGATGCGTTTAAAAAATAAAAAGGGACTACCTTTAATTGACCCGGATGAGATTTTTCTCGATTCCCGAAACTTACCCTTGTTCAACACTCAACAATTGGAAGGTCAGTTAGAAAAACCAATCACTAAACGAACTCTCTATTTTTTGGTCGGCGTCTTCTTGCTCGGGTTGGTAATCTTCCTCGGAAAAATTTATCAGCTTCAAATTAATCAAGGTGAAGCATTTGCCGAACGAAGCGAGCGCAACACTCTCCGTCACACCTCGATCTTCCCCCAACGAGGAGTAATTTACGACCGTTATGGCCTGGAACTGGCTTGGAACGATCCCGAAAAACGGGTTTACCGTGAAGAGCCCGGCGTTAGCCATGTCGTCGGTTATCTTGGTTATCCCAGCGAGTTAAGCGCTAGCTCTTCGGCATACGACCCTCGAGAATTGGTTGGTCGAGACGGGGTCGAGCGAGTATTTAATGAGAGTCTTCGTGGCCAGACGGGAGTGCGAATCGAAGAGATCAATGTCCGTAATGAAATCCAATCAGAATATTTGCTCCAATTACCCCGCGTGGGTGAGAATCTGATGCTTTCGATTGACGCCAGGTTGCAAGAAAAACTTTATATCAGCATTGAGACTTTAGCTAAGGAACGTGGTTTCTCTGGCGGCGCGGGAGTTTTACTCGATGTGAAAACCGGTGAATTGCTCTCGCTGGTAAGTTACCCTGAATATGATCCGAAAAATATTGCCCAATTTCTAACTGATCCAAACAAACCCTTTCTCAATCGAGCGGTGTCTGGTTTATACACACCGGGATCGATTATCAAACCAATTATCGCCCTCGGGGCATTGAATGAAAAAATTATTGACCCAGCCACGAAAATTCTAAGCACCGGCGTTCTGACTCTACCTAATCCCTTTTTCCCTGATCAGCCATCACTCTTTCGTGACTGGAAAGCCCACGGCTTGGTTAATCTGCGTCAAGCGTTAGCCGTTTCTTCCGACGTCTACTTCTACGAGATTGGTGGTGGTTTTGAAGATCAACGCGGGTTAGGAATTATTAATATCGACAATTATGTTCGTCTTTTCGGACTCGGCGAAACAACCGGAATAAATTGGCCAGGTGAAGAAGTCGGGAATATTCCTACGCCGGAATGGAAAAAGGCGAACTTTCCGAAAGACCCGATTTGGCGAATCGGTGATACTTATCACACGGCCATCGGTCAGTACGGTTTTCAAGTCACGCCACTCCAAATGGCGCGTGCCGCGGGGGCAATTGCCACCAACGGCGCCTTGATTACGCCCACTATTCTCGTCGCCAGCACTACACCAATTCAACAACCGGCGCGAAATATTAGTACCATTATTTCTCCAGAAATCTTCCAAATTGTTCGCGAGGGGATGCGCCTGGCAGTGACGGAAGGGACGTCTCAAGTTCTAAATACCTCAAGCGTCGCGATTGGGGCTAAAACTGGTACCGCCGAACTGGGCGTGACTAAAGATTATGTCAACTCCTGGGCGATCGGCTTTTTCCCTTATGAGACCCCGCGCTACGCTTTTGCCGTGATCATGGAACACGGCCGAGTCGGGACCATTTCCGGTGTGGGTGGCGCGTCCATTATGCGTGAACTTATTGATTGGCTCGCTGTGAACGCGCCAGAATATCTCCGTTAAACTTTTACCCAATTTTTAATAAATTTCCGAAAATTATAGAGGTGATACCAAAAGGGTTGGGTAATAATATCAAAAAAGTCCGAGTGAATAATTTCTGCCCCGCCAAAATTCTTTTTGAAAACCGTCAATCCCGACCAGCCTTTATAAATTTTCCCCGCTGAGATCCCACCAAAATTATAAAAACGGTGGCCGAGTTTTTTCGCTTGGCAAATTGCTACCCACTGAACAAGATAGGTCGGCCTTAAATCACGATAATCATTGCTGGAACCACTAAAGACGCTATAAGCCGTTTGACCATAGCGAATAATCAGTTTACTGACCAAAATTTTTGCTCCATATTTGGCAATGACTAAATAGGCATTATCGGATTGAAGATTTTGAAAAATATTTTGGTAATAATTTTTTGAGTGGAGGTTGAAGCCATTTCTTTTGGCGGTGCCCAACATTAATTCATAAAAGTTCTCAAAATATTTTTCAAAATCTTCCGTAATTATTTCTACCATTATTCCCTTGCGCTCCGCCAAGCGTATGGAGTAACGAGTTTTCTCATGCATATCTTTAAGCAAATCTTCTTCTGTTTTGTCCAAACTCAAAGACCATTCTCGGCGAGGTTGGAAATGAGCAGAATGGTAGGTGTAAAGTGGCGCTTTGGTAAAAAATTTAGAGAGAGTCGTGTTTGAAACTGGTGGGGTAAAATCAAGCCGAATGAAAACGGCGTTCTCTGTTTGGGCGAGCGATTTTAATTTTTGCTGGAGCGTAGTAAAAAAAACTTCCGAAAAAACTTCCGTGATTGGTCCATAGGGAACATAAAAATAATTCTTATTTCGCCAAAGTGGATATTTAATCAACTGAAAGTAAGCCACCACTTTTTCGTCGCACGAAATAACAAACCTTTTCACTTCTCGGCCTAAATTGACTTGCCACTGACCATAAAATTGCGCTTGAGTGAAGGGGGAGTCCGGGTAAAGAGCAAGTAAATCAAAAGGTTCGTTCAGCCCTAACTCTCGAAAAACTAAATCGTTCATAAAAATTTTGCCATCAAAATCAAATCATCGAAACCATCTTGAATCTGTGCCACCTGACGCTTCCGGCCTTCTTCTTCGTATCCGAGCCGTTTGAAAAGTTTGTACGCGCGGGTATTTCTGGCGAAGACCTCGAGTTCCAGACGACGAATTCCTCGCCCCTTTGCGACTCGCTCCGCTTCATGCATAAGTTTAGTGCCAATTCCCTGACCGCGATAATTCGATCGAATAGAAAGAACCAAATAAGCGTTAGCTTTCATTTTGCGAAAGTGAGCGAAAAAAATCGAGATATAACCAATTAGCTCATCACCGTCTTTAGCCACTAAAATTGTTAGCCATTTACGATTAGCAAACATTCTACCAATCGCAAACAAAGCCGATTCACTTTTCCGGTCCGCGCCATCCAACGCTAAATGATCAGTTTCCGATTCAATTTTCTGACGAAGAACCAAAAACTTCATCACCTGATTCCACTTGAGCGGTTCGATGGAAATTGTTGAATCATTCATAATGACAATTATACTTCAAATAAATAATTATTCCAATTTATCTCTCCTATCCATAATTATCCGATCGTGAGCTTGTCGTATAGGAAGGGTTGATGTATTCTTAAGATAAATTAGAATGAAAAAAATTCGCAGTCCGTGGAAAAAGAAAATCCTACTTTTACTTGAAGCGGGAGTAGTGCTTGGCGCTACACGTTCTCTATCTCGCCGAGGTTACATTCTCAAAGCCCTTCATCGGGAATGGAAAAAGATTGATCAGGATTATCTCTGGCGAGTGATTAAGGAATTTAATCATGATCGGTTGGTGAAATATCGCGAATATCCCGATGGTTCGATCAGTATCATTTTGACTGAAGAGGGGAAGAAGCGGGTTTTGAAATTTAATATTGATTCATTAATAATCCCTAAACCGGCTATCTGGGATCGGCAGTGGCGTTTGGTATTTTTCGATGTGCCGGAGAAGAAGCGTCGTGGTCGTGATGCCCTTCGACTCAAACTTCGTGAATTAGGTTTTTACGAATGGCAAAAATCAGTTTTTGTTCATCCTTATTCTTGTCGTGATCAAATTGATTTCATTGTGGAATTTTTTGAACTGCGCCCCTTTGTCCGTTATGGAGATTTAATTAATCCCACCAACGAAGCCGAATTGAAACTCCATTTTAATCTCTCTTAATCTTTTCTGATCTCTCCTATCCACAATTATACGATCGTGCGGATGTGGTATAGGAAGGAGGAGGATAAGAAGGTCTGGGATAACTTTCGCTGGTGTGGATAAGTATGATTTGGCTTTTGGTTTATGTTAAACTAATGGGATGAAAAAATATCTTGTCGTCGTCGGTCTCGCTCTCATTAATCGGTGATCCATCATGCTTAAAAGATTTCTAGAGTGGATTGGCCTCAAAGAAAAACTTCACAATATTGATAACGCGCCACCGTTGGTTAAAGAGCGTGATTTGTGGTGGATAAGTTTTGGCGAAAATGTCGGTTCGGAAATGAATGGTAAGAGCAAATTATTTTCTCGCCCGGGTTTGGTAATTAAAAAATTATCTCGAGGATTTTTTCTTATCGCCCCGACAACTTCGCAGAAAAAAGAGGGGACATGGTATGTACCAATCAAACAAGAAGGTCGGGATATGTATGTTTGTCTACACCAAATAAGAACAATTGATTACCGAAGATTATCTAGTCGATTGGGTGTAATGGATGAAGCAGATTTCAGGAGAGTAAAAGAAGCCTTCTGGAGATTGTACAAATAAAACCAATATTCCCCCCGCTAAGCGAGGGGCCGCGGCAAATCGCCGAATGTACCATTATCCTAGCAAACACCTTGCTCATGTCAACCCCCAATGTGGATAATCAATGATTTTGCTTTTGGTATGCGCTAAACTAATGAGATGAAAAAATATCTTGTCGTCGCGTTCGCCTTATCACTAATTTTATTACTCGTTTCGCCATTAGGTGGGTCGTTTGTTGCTAACGCTCAAACCAACACCACGCTGATTGGCCAGCTCCAAGACCAAGTGTCTAAACTACAAGTTGCGTTGTCGTCGTTGACCCAAGGTCGGGTAGTCAAACCTATTAATAGTGTGTTGGCGACCACAACTACGCCATTAACTCGTTTTCCATCACCTACTGTCACAATAAATCAGTGTAATAACAAGAATCATTTCTCAATGGCTTTTATTTTGGTGGCGAGTACAAGATCAGAATTAACGACAGAAAGGATTAATAAACTAAATTCTATTAAAGATGCCTTTTCAAATGAATTTTATTTAGCTACAAAAGGGTTAGCCACCATGAACACTTCTTACCCCGTTTTTACAATTTCAAGAGACGAATTAACCGAGTATTCATTTGAGACGATTTCGAAAAAGTTTTATGAAAAGAATCTGGATATCTTTGATTTTATTTCAATCTACGCTGTAAATGGCGCTGGTAGTTCTATGTCAACGAGTCATCAACCAGCTCAAAATCGACTTAATGGTCTAGGGTTTGGCTTGTTTGACAACACTGTAGAGTTTGGAAGCAAGGGTAGGTTGTTGGGGATAAATTACGAGAGGGACATAGATATCCAAGAAAACACTGGGACCCTCATGCACGAAACAAGCCATCAATGGTGTTGTTTTGCGGGAGATAATTTTGTTCCTGATGATATTCTTCCGGTGGGGATGCGTAATGCAGAAATGCACTTTTTCCCAGGTTTAGAGTCCCCATACCAATGCGCTACTCCTTTGGGCGCCCGATACTGGATATCTAACGGAGATGGGACATTTAGAATGAGCAAAGATTGTTTTGAAACAATAAAATTTCACCCGTTCCAACTATATTTTATGGGATTGTATGATCAAGGCAACTTTAACTTAAACAAAAAATTTAACATATTTTATAGCAAATTAAATTTTGTGCATAAAGCGGTTCCATATAAACAAGTTAGCATTAATGATATAATCTCGATTGAAGGAAGCAGGAGTTGTACAAGTGGCCAACTTCCACTTCTACCACCAGTGGTGAATCCGCCAATTCAGACAATTATTTCTTCTTATCCACCGGGTAATGCAATCGACGCGCGAGACGCTTCTGCTGGCGGTTTTAATCTTAACTTTTTTGGTGGGCTAGTCCCAGCCGTGGATATCAGATTTGATGGTGCTATCATGTCACTTTTTCCGGATTTGTTCTCAGTTAGTAGTTCAAATATTGCCGGCACACCGGAAATAACTCAAACGACATATATTACGGATCCCCCAACATCTCCACATGATATTGAATTAAATCTCAGTCGCTATTTAATCCCCGGTGAACGAATCCGCATTACTCACAAACCCTCCAATTCTTCCGTCTGTCTCGGTTTCTTGCCCGGCGATGTGAACGGCGATGGACGCTTCAACGCCACGGACATCGGCACACTCCGTTCATGGTTACCGACGGCCGCGACTGCCGGAATTGGTGCCAATCAACCACTCT
Organism: Minisyncoccota bacterium; assembly: GCA_020057185.1. Lineage (GTDB taxonomy): Bacteria > Patescibacteriota > Minisyncoccia > Phycocordibacterales > JACOZG01 > JAGVGK01. The sequence continues at coordinate 13,269 of JAGVGK010000037.1, forward strand.
GGAAAACCGACATCAATCGCGATGAGGTGTTTGACGCTCAAGATCTCGCTCGGCTAACTGAACTTCGGAATGCTCCCGATGCTGTTCTCACTTTACCGGCATGTCCGGGGCCATTTGGTTTATCAACTAAACAGAGTCAGCTCGCCAATATCTTTTCAACTTTGCGCCAAGCGCTGGAAATCTGGAGTCAATTATTAATGTCAAGGTGAGTCCTTGCTCTCAAGGACTCACCTTTTAATGCCAAATGATTGACGGCGAGAGAGAGGCAAGCTATCATAGTGCCAATATGGAAAAAGAAAAACATTATTTGAGCCAAGCGAAACACCTCGAATTGACGAAGGAACTCGATGACCTGAAAAAGGTTAAACGACGGGAGATTGCCGAACGGCTTGAATTTGCCAAATCGCTTGGCGACTTGTCGGAGAATGCTGAATATCAATCAGCCAGAGAAGAGCAAGCCGAGGCTGAAGATCGCATCGCCCAATTGGAA
>JAGVGK010000008.1 GCA_020057185.1 Minisyncoccota bacterium
ATCGGGGTCTCCGCTTACATCAAAAACAAACTCTCGTTTCTTTTGTTTTGGCCAAAATCAATCAGGGAAAAACAACACGAAAGGTTGCTTAACTCGAAAATTTGATCGCCTCTTCGGCGGTATCAAAAGTAGCTGAAACTTTACCCTCTTCAACTTCCTGTAATGTTTGAGTTAATTCTTTGTCTAACTCATCATAAAATTTTTCGTGCTTTTTTGGCACCTTGAAAGAGCTGGAGCGTTTAACTACCGTGCCATTACCTTGTTTGGCATACAAAAGATCCTCGTATTCTCGGCGAGGTAAAACAACAAATCCTTCTTTTATTAATCCTTGTGGAATACTTAATGTCACCATAATTAACAGCATAACATACAACTAAAAACAAGCAAACCAGCCAAAAGCACCCGCCGAACAAATAATTTCCCGACCAAGATCATGTCAGCCCCGTAGAAGGTAGAAGCGCTCCGCTTTTTATGGGGTCAAACCTGCCCGCCCCGTCTGCCGACGAGGCAGGCTTGGGCGGGGTCGAACCTTGCCGGAGGTTATTTTTTTGTTGATTTAACACTGACCTTTGATTTCCAAATATTCCGGCACAGAGACATCCAGCACTCGCAGATTATTCCTAATAATAAAGACTGGAATATCGGAATCTTTGGGAAATACCACGGGACGTTTTAACCCATCCCGGATCCAGATACGATGATCGCCCTTTTCGCGAACAAAATGACAACCGACAAAAGTTAGAAATTTTTCAAAATCTTTCCAATTTGTCGAACTCAAACCGCTCATGTTTAAACCAAAACCGGAATTTCAAACATCCGAAAATCTTGAGCCACAACGATTGGTGGCATTAAATACTTATTTTTCTTAGTCCAACCTAGGTCTAAAAGTACCTCTTCTAATGTTCCTAATTTATAACATTCTTCAAGAAAAATCCGCACCGCTTCCGTAAAACGTTTTTTAGTTTGTTCGAAAGTAGTGCCAGAGGTAGATAAATCAAGCGCTGGTGTGTAAGCCACAAAACGCTTGCCTTCACGCAAAAACGTTATTGGTAGACTAGCTTGAAAATTAATCTTTTTCATTCTGTTAGTTTAATATAAAATAGGAAGTAAAGCAAGGAACTAACCGGACAAATAATTTCCCGACCATGGTCATGTCAGCCCCGTAGAAGCGCTCCGCTTTTACGGGGGCAAGGACGGTCCTTGCCGGAGGTTACATCTGCCGACGAGGCAGGCTTTGGCGGGATCGAACCTTGCCGGAGGTCAAATGAGCGGTGGCTAACTAGAATCAAGACTCCGCTGAACCCGACGGGGGTTGTTTGGGTTAGATGTATTGTAACCATCTACTCGAATAAGAGTCCCCCCCTCTGGCGTGTCATAATTAGGAAAACCACTTGTGCCATCTCCTTTAATCACCATTACATCTGCGTATGAACCATCAGTAAAATCAACTTTAAATTTACTAATGGAATCAGTGTGATTATTGCTTTCTTTAATAATATCACTTGCTTGAATAGTGTCTTCAGCACAATAGATAGGTTGAGTATTGGAAATAAAAGTCAATGAAGGAATAAAATCAAACCTTCCGAATGGTTTATAAAAGTCATCACCCGTAGCGTTGAGGGCATCCTTGTCCCAATAATTGACACAATTAAGAGCGTTAACCGCTGCATAATATGCCAACTTAGATTCCTTATTAATTGAAGCAAGTACTAATTGTTTATAAGAGATATCGAGAAGTGTTAAACTAATAGTAAGAATAATACTCACCATCAGCACAGCATAGAGAATTGCAAAACCTCGCGAATTTGAAAATTTAGAAATCATAATGGTAATGGGTTGTAAACATAGGTATTTAAAGTTACATCTCGATGTTGATTTTTGTTCCACCAGCCAACCTTAATAGTTATTTTTGCTTCAACATCAGAAACTAGCGGTGAAGTAGCTGGTGTTACCGCGACTTGAATCTCTCGGCTAAAAATTTGTCCAGTTCCACCTGTTACTACATAAATTCCATTACTACCACTGCGTAAATCACAAGTTCCAGCAGAAAGGTCACAAGACTCGTATTCATTGCTGGTCGCCAAAACACGACATGTAGGGGGAGAGGCAGAATTTAAGCAAGAATCAAGACCTGTTAACCATAAATTGCTGTTATTCAGATTAGAATCTATCTTGGCTCTTATCAACTCGACCCCCTCTTGGGCAAGTCCTAATGCAACAATCTGATTCTTAGCAATCATACCATCAGTAATTCCGCGTGTTGCTACGGATAAAGGACCAAGGACACCCAAAAGAAGGATCGTGATTGCCACCAAAGCTTCAATAACCGTGAAGCCTTTATTTCTTCTCGAAAATTTTTCTATTAAAACTAATACGCAGTATTTATCGTCCATAAACTGTAGTTTGAAGATTAAATTCTGTATTTGTATTATCATTGATATTACCTCTAATCACAAGAAATACTCTTTTTTTATTATCATCCAGCACATTTACCTCAAAAGAATTAATTATAATCTCAGGAGCGGTAATGTCCACAAAGCTAGGTGCTGTCTCACTCTCCCGCCAAACTTGAATACTTTTGTTGTTGCTACCACCATCATGATAGCGATAAATTATACGGTCGGCACAAACAGCATTCGGGCATAGACCATAGTTAAAAGCAATCGCTTTGCCCGCGCTAATTAAGCAAGTTGCCGGATCATCATAATCACCATTTGAATCCCAAGGATCGCTATCGCGAACTAACTCCGAAATACAATGATATTGTTTACCATCTTGAAGATTTAACACCATACTATCAATAGCAAAATTAAGATTATCAATCGCTATCTTGATTGCTTGCGCTTTGCGATTGACATTACTCGCCGTCACTAACGCTCCCGTCGTAATCGTCGCAACAATAGCGAAGAGTGACACCGCCACCATAATCTCAATGAGAGTGAAACCCTTTTTCATGGTGTTATTGGTGGAATTTTGACCGAAATCTGACCGGTGTCCCAAACCCAAATAGTTCTTGTCTCTTGACTCCGAGTTGATATGAGGGTAATTTTCGCATAACTTGCCTGTGCAGGAGGAGTAGAATTACCAGGAATTGTAAAATTGGCTTCTGTTTTAGGACGATCAAAAACAATGTTCAGACCAGTAAGATTTCGGGAAGTACATGTTGGATTACATGTATCAACACTTTGAATCTCAACTGATCCCGTAAGATCATACCGCGTAACACATTCTGTATCAGACCCACCACAGTTGTTACCAACATCATAATCATTATTATCAGTACTAGGTTTATCCGCAAACAAAACGTAAGACTTTTTACCATTTGGTGATATTGGATCAAAGTGGATACCATGCGAGGGAAAATCTGTGTCAAATGATTTGACGCCAACACCATAGACTTGGGCTTCGCGAATTGTGAGTGACATTTTTTGAGCAACTAATTGAAGGGCTGTTCGTTCTCGAAAGTTGGGCAGATTAGCTAGAACGACAGCCGTCATGATCGTAAAGATACTAATAACCACAAGCATCTCAATTAAGGTAAAACCACGGGAAGTTTTCATTACTTATTATTATACCACCTTCCCCAACAGATGGCTCTTTATTTATCCCCTAACGAGGATGGACATCTTGCACTTCGTATAAAAACTGGAGTTCTGGCCAAGTTAGTGAATCAACCATCGTGCCATCTTCAGTCTTGGCATCAATTCTAACTTCATAAGGTGAGTTCACTTTAACCTCATAGAACTTGTCATCAAGCATAATTGAGAACTGTTTTGAAACTGTCCCACCCGGAGAAACCGGAAAACAGTTATTACCCGAAAAACAATCTTCGGACTCACCATCAAACAAACAAGCAGGTGCGACATTTGGACCGGAGTCGCCCGGAGCTCTTAAGGCCTCATCAACAATATCCTCAAGTGATCGATCATTTATTTTTGACACTATATCCATCACGCAAACATTAATTATCACATCACCATTTACAGCTGTAATCCTTGACTCACTTGATCTAGTGGGGATACGATCAGTCTGCTGTCTTATTTTAGTGAAAAAAGGAGAGGCAGTAAGAATCGCAGAACCCGGAGGGGAATTGTTGTCTTTGAAATTAGCATAGACATCGATCGGCGAGTTATCACCAGCGTTGATGGTAAAAGTACAACTGGAAGTGTTTTGTCCCTCGTTGCATGAGACTCCTCCTGACCAATTGTTAAATGCGACAACTGCAGGCAGTGGCGCCAGAACGGGAACATTTGCTGTCAATGTGATAGTCTTGGGGTCGACAACTGAAACAGCATAAGTCTCATCACAATCAGCATTCCCTCCAGCGCCACAGTTTATAGCTCCACCATCACCACCCACATGACCATAAGACACGCCAGAAGGAGACACGGTGGTAGGGGGACCTTGAACAACAACATTTAGAATTTTTTGACCAGAATTACTAACTAGCACATTCGGACAATTAGCTGACCCATATTTACCATCGTTAACACTCCCTGTCACACCTGCGACAACAAGGTTTGCACTAACAGTCTGCGCACTTGGATATCCACCCAGTTTAGTGTACGAAACACCGGTCGGATTAGGAGTCACTCCGGTAATAGCCCAGGTATAAGTATAAAAACCATCATCCACCGGGTCTGTGGCTGTCCATGTTATATCTTGGCCAAGATCGGCTGAGGTCGGATTCACCGAACAAGCCACATTTAGATTGTCTACAGATACACAAGCGCTAGTCCCTGGAGTAGTGCAAAAATTAATCCAACCGAGATTTGTATTACCCCAAGCAAAGCCCCTTAACTCATTGCCAATTTTTGTCACACCATATGAACCACCACCACCACCGGTTAGTCCAGACATACTAATCCATCCATCCCAACCACCACGGTCACTGTTGCACTTCATGGGACCTGGTTCAGTGGGACAACTCCCAAGTACTGACACCGCTCGAGCCCAACCAGTAATAGTGGTTCCATCAGCACTAAGCAAAACGCCGTGACGCGAAGACGGATCCGGCAATGCTACACCAGAACCATCCACAAAGGGTCCTGAAGGATCAAATTTAATCCATCCGATATTCGAACTCCATGCGTAACCCGCAAAAAACCCATCGTCTGGATCCTCCGTCGCATTTTCAGGAATAAAATTTACAGCATAAGTACCATTAGTGGTAACCCCCTTGAAACTAATCCACCCGATATTCGAACTCCAAGCATAACCAGAGACATTACCATTGCCAGCGGCTTCGACAGGACGAGTTTGTTGCGTAAAAATAAAACCAGCCGAGATGATGAGAATGAAAAGAAGTAGCAAACCTAAGAATGTTTTATGGTGCATGAAATAATTATATCACTGACTAGATTTAAAGGTTAATACTTATCCACAGGTCAAGAGATGAAAAGTGGCACGACATGAAGTTGCGCGAAATAGACGAGGGCGATGCCGAGGGTGAGGAAGGGGGCGAAGGGAATCTCTCGGCCGAGGACGGCCCGCCTCGCTGGAACTCCAGCGAGGCGGGCCGAAAACTGAAAACGCTCGATGGCGATTATTGCCAAACCCACCAGTGCGCCGGACCAGAAGGCAAACATCATCGCCGAGAGCGCTGGTTCGAGACCGAGGAAGAAGCCAATGCCGAGAGCGAACTTGGCGTCACCGAAGCCCATCCATTTGCCCTTCGAGATGAGCCAGAGACCGCCGAAGAAGCCGAAGAGAATCACGCCAGCGATGAAACCCCACTTCCAATCCGCGCCACTGACCACCAGCCGAATCATCGCGAGTCCGGCAAAAGTATAAACCCATTCGTCAGGAATAATCTTGTGGCGCAAATCGTAAGTGGTGATGGCGATGAGGAGTACCCAGATCACGGCGTCGAGAATAAGCAACCAGAGATTGTTATGCGTGAAGAGTGATTGACGATAAATACCCCAGAGCGCGAGGGCGGTGGCGAGCTCGACCAGCGGATATTGCCACGAGATCCGTCCGCCGCAGGCGCGACACTTCCCCCCTTGGATGATGAAGCTCGCGAGCGGGATGAGTTCAAACCAGCGGAGTGTTTTCCCGCAAATCAGACACTGCGACCGACCGCGCAAAGTGTAACCCGTCCGATAACGGTAAATCGCCACATTCAAAAAACTGCCGATGATGAGACCGAAAAGGAAAACGAGTAATGATATGGCGCTGACCATCATTGATTATTGTACCACACTGTCAAACGCCCGTGCGCCGATTTATCCACTTTCTCCTGATTGTGTAGAATTTTTACGGTCGTATGGATTGTACACATTTAAAAAAATATTAAAAAAATAAAAGGGGCTGACTCAATGAAGAGTCAGCCCCAGGCGATTTTGTTTTTGCTAGTTTTTTACTAACTACGAATCACTGCGAACGGCGACGAATGGCAGTCAATGCGCCGAGGGACAAGAGGGCGAGAGTGGCTGGTTCAGGCACTGGTGTGCCGAAGAACCCCACGTCGTCGATACTCCAAGCGTCACCAGAAGCACTGTTGAAGTCAGCTGTAAAGGAAAAACTTAACTGATGATTGGAAAGTTCCGCCGGCAGATCAATTGTCACAATGGACCAATCGCCCGTTGGTTGGTTAGAGAAGGGAACGATAATCGGGGTTAGCAATGGATTGTCGAAAGAGCTCACCCTCACCGCCGCAAGATCATTTCCTTCAATACCGAAGTTGAACTTACTGGCAAACTCCAGCGAGACATTGCTGTAACCAGTCACATCCACCGGTGCCAAGGTGAGAGACGACACGGTGGTTGGGTCCGTATCGCCAACAAACTGGAATCGTCGTACCCCACTATGAGCTCCGGAGGTCAGAGCCACGACCGTGCCTGTCCCAACATTAATCGCGCCCACCGGAAGCCCAAGTTCAAATCCTTCTATCGGCGAGATTGGGACCGGATCAGTAGCGAGAGTACTCGCCGGTAAAAAGCCAAAGATCACTGCCGCCGCCACAACTAACACTCTGCCGAATTTTCTTCCACTCACAATCATAATCCTTTTCTCCGTTCTGTTTCGCAAAAAACAAAAACAATGACCAATAATTTCCAGAACACGCGTCTGGAAACTTAACTGGACCAATTTTATCACAACCGCATTTTATAACAAGTTTTTGTGGGGATTACTCGTTGTCAAGGACCGTCCTTGCCATGGATATTCTCATCGTCAAAATTTATCCAATCGTCAATGAACTGATCAAAATTATCCGCTTTAGTTTGAAAATATTGAGGAAAAGCCGAGGGTGATAAAATAATGTTGTGCGGTTTGGGTTGATTAATAAAATGATGATAACTGGAATAATCATAACGGCTCAGGAATTCGCGGGCTTGATTTTTATTTCTTATAACCTTTCTTTCCCAGTCGTCAGGGTCGGTAGTTTTGATTGGATTTAGATGAACATAAGCAAACAAATATTTCAGATAAGGATCATTATCGACATGTTGCGCCTTGAATCTACTTTCAAAAAGATTGCCTGTTCGTTGATATTTCTTATTGATGTACATTGAATAGCCGGTTTGCAATTTGCGCATCAAAGTAGAAATCCCCTCTTTTTCTTTTTCTCTAACCAAAAAATGAAAGTGGTTGGGCATTAAACAGTAGGCACCGATGTCAACCAATTGATTTTCACGGTTAATTTTAATTGAATGAAAAATATCCTCTAAGGACGGTCCTTGCCAATCACTAAGGTGAATCAGATTTTTATTATTTCCAACATAGAGCGCAGCTAAAAATCTAACATAATCTCGGTGCTCCAGAAAAATTTGGCGTTTGTCAGTGCCACGATTGTAGATGTGATAATACTCCAATGGAGCAAAATTGAACTTGCGTAGCATGCGTTAATTTTATGCTCGCCAAAAACTGATGTCAAGGACCGTCCTTGACAGTTGCGGTCCTTGACAGTTGGTGGACAAGAGAAAACCCAGCGTTTAGCTGGGTTTTCGTATTCGGAAGGACGGTCCTTGCCGGAGGCTACGAACGGTCCTTGCCGGAGGCTATTGCCTTGCCGGAGGCTACGAAGGACAACGGGGCTAAATATTATGTGTTATCGCAAACAACATCCGTACTGGCTGTTGTTGCATCAGCATTCGCGGCGATATCAGCATAGGTTGTACTATCACCAGCATAACCAGTACTATCAACACAATAAAACTTACCATCATTTAGAGTAACTACTGTCCCCCAAGCGCTAGGACGATTAGCATCAATGTCATTCATACCACATATAACAGCTCCAGCTGCGGGAACTTGTGCATTCACCCCATTTTTTAAAGCCAACAAACTTCCACTAACAGTAACGGCAGCAGCACATAGATTAGGGGTATACTTTCCATTGTTATCAGCACCTAATTCAGCCTGTGCCCTCATGGATGACATCGAGGCTTTAGCTGAAGAATCTTTCGCTTTATTTCGCGCACTACCCAAACTCGTCAACACAATGCCCGACAGGATGCCGATGATGGCGATGACGACGAGCAATTCAATTAACGTAAAACCTTTCTTGAAATTCATAATTTTTATTTAATAATAATTAATAATCTCGACTATTTTAATAATAACACTTATTTTATATTATCCAAACCTACTTTTCCACACCGACCTTTTGTTCCAGATAGGATACTCGCATCCGCAAATTAGAGTAATCGGTCTCCAACGACGCGGTACTTCGAACCAAGGGACCAAGGGTACCCTTAATATCGCGGATGTCTGAACGAATCGCGCCCAACTCCAGATCCATCTTTTCGTGGATCTCATCGAATCGTTTGTCGATCTTCTCAAACTTGCCATCCATTTCGACAAATTTGCCGTCTACACCACGAAACTTACCGTCCACGCCATCAAACTTCTCGTGGACCTCGTCAAACCCCTTCTTGATCATCACGGCGAGATCGCCGATGGTCATTTCCTTTGATTTGGGCATAGGGTGATTATAGCACCGCAAGATAAAAAAACAACAATGTGGATAACCTCGCCCTCCGCCCTCTCCCAAGGAGAGGGTACCCCTCCCCCTTCGGGGGAGGTTGGGAGGGGGTGAAATTAGATTCCCTCCGCTAGATTGTAGATTGGCAATAAGACGGAGGTGAGCAGGACACCGACCATTAGACCGAGGAGGACAATCATTGCCGGTTCGATTAGGTCAACGAGCGTCTTGATTTCGTTATCCACTTCCCGACGATAAAATCTCGCGAGCGTCTCGAGAACGAAGCCGAGTTTGCCCGATTCTTCACCGACCTTCATCATCTGAACCATAATGTTGGGAATCTCGACATATTTATACATAATACTGGAAATCAGATTCCCGGACTTCAAGCTGATGGACGCCTCGGTCAAGATATTCTTGTAAACGACATTGTCCACCACTTCGGCGGTGATCTCGAGCGCCCGGACCATTGAGATGCCGGAGGTGAGCATTGTGGAGAGGTTATCGGCGATGCGCGAGAGATAAATCTTGCGATAAAGATTGCCGATATAGGGAACGGCGAGTTTGAAACGAGAGAGCGACTCACCGCCACTCGCGGTGGAAATATAACGGCGGATAAACACGACCAAAATCGCCACTAGCACCAACAGAAAGATGCCGTAATTCCGAACTAGATCGCTCAAGCCAATGACGATTTTGGTATAAATTGGAATTTGCTGACCCGTCTCAACGAGAATCGTCGTTAATTTCGGAATCACGAAGGTGAGCATCAGAATCATCACGCCGACAAAAGAAACAATAATAAAAATCGGATAAATCAGGGCGTTCTTCGCCTTGGACACCATTTCGTAGGAACGCTCCAGATAATCGGCGAGATAGTTGAAGTTGTCGGAAATCTTGCCTGACTCCTCGCCCGCCTCGACCATATGAACATAAAAATTGGAGAACGCTTTGGGATGTTTCGCCATCGCTTGGGAAATTGGCATTCCGGCTTTGATGTCGTCGGTGACGGCGGTGAGAATCTGGCTCAAGGTCGGATTGTCGGATTCGCTGGCGAGCATTCGGAAGGCGGCGAGCGCCGACACTTTGGCCTCAAACAGCGTCGCGATCTGACGCGACATAATTACCACATCCTTAATCTTGACTCGTCCCCCACCGATGTGCCGAGAGAGAAAAGAACCCGTGCCCTCGGCTTTGATATCCACGATAATTAACCCCCGTCGTTGAAGCGAAGCGATGGCGAGATTAACATTCGGCGCGTCCACTGTGCCGTTCTGGGCTTCGCCTTCTTTGGTGGTGGCTTGGTAATTAAATATCATCCCGTTAGAGGCAGGTCGCGGTCAAACCGCAAACTTGCTTTTTTATTAATTGTAAATTTGTTCGACTGTTTATTTTCATAAAGTTCACTTGAAGCGACCGCGGCCTCTAACGGGATCATAACAGACGGTCGAGACCTTTGGGATTAAAAGAATAGTGATAAGCGTTCTCGGCGGAAATCTCGCCTTTGGAAACCAGCTCGGCGAGCGAATGATTGAGATCGACCATCCCCTCTTCCGAGCCCGTTTCAATCACCACATCAATCTCCGGCGTCCGACCCTCGCGAATCAAGTTGGCGACGGCGGTGTTGTTGAGCAGAAGTTCGTGCGCCGGAATTAAACCGCCCGAGACGCGCGGGACCAAGCGTTGGGAGAAAATACCAATCAACGAACCAGCGAGTTGCACCCGAATCTGCCGTTGTTGATTAGCCGGGAAAGAGTCAATTATCCGATCCACGGTTTGGGCGGCGGAATTGGTGTGCAGAGTGGAAAGAATTAGATGACCGGTCTCGGCGGCGGTGACCGCGGTGGAAATCGTTTCGGGATTGCGCATCTCGCCAATCATCGCCACATCCACATCTTGCCGAAACATCGAGCGCAAGGCCGTCGAGAAATCGGCGGTATCGAAACGCACTTCGCGCTGGTCAATAATCGAACGGTCATTGGTAAACATATATTCAATCGGATCTTCAATGGTAATGATGTGCTCGGCGCGTTCGTGATTGATGAGCTCGACCATGGCGGCGAGGGTTGTGGATTTGCCTTGACCAACCGGTCCGACCACCAGGAAAAAACCCTGCTGACGACGGGTGAAATCAGCTAATTGTTCGGGTAAACCAAGCTCGGCGAGTGTTTTAATCTTAAGCGGAATGAGGCGAAAGGCAACCCCGACAAACCCTTTCTGGAAAAAAGCGTTGCACCGAAAACGAATTCCCTCCGGCAAGCTGTATGAAAAATCAACTTCCTTATTCTTGAGAAAAAGTTGGCGGTTCTCTTCGCTCAACACTTCCATCACCATTCCCATCGTGTCGTCGGCGGTCAGAATCGGTTTCTTCACAATCGGAATTAGATCGCCCGACACCCGAATGGTCGGATGACCGCCCGCTGTCAAGTGGAGATCCGACGCGCCTTCCTTAGCGACAATGACGACCAGATCTTCGAGTTCGCGTTTGAAGTCGGTCATAGTTTGGGTGTGGCTGGCGTGGACTTAAGCTGTTGGGCAATTTCGGTCACTTTAGTCACCACTTCCAACGGTGTCGCCGACGCTTTAACAATATAACCGTCCACCCCCAGCGCTAACGCCTTCTCGATATCTTCCTTCTGCCCAAGATTGGAGAGAACAATCAGCGCCGAGCCCGCGCGCAGGTTGCGCTTTTTCAATTCCTCGATTAACTGGAAGCCGTCCATCGTCGGCATAATAATATCCACCAGATAAATATCCGGACGCCAATCACCGCTGATTTTATCCAACGCTTCTTGACCACTGCCGGCACTCTGGAGATCAAATCCCTTCTCGGAAAACTTAATCGAGTACATATCTAGCAAAAACTTGTCATCATCAACAATTAAAATTTTCATATCATGATTATACCTTGAGTCATTATAATTTGCTAACCTCCTCGAAGGGGACAATTCCCTCGAACGCTTTGAGGAGGGCATCCTCGCGCATCGTGACAAGGCCACTGTCTCGCGCCACGCGGGAAATCTCGGCATCAGAGGGATTAGTGAGAATCACCTGCTCGAGGGCGCGGGTCATCGGCATCACCTCGAACACCGCCACCCGACCCCGCGTCCCGCCCGGACAAGTCGCCGACCGCTTCGCCCGATAGATCGCGCCAGGGACATTAATCGTCTGCCGAATTTGCGCGGGAATATTTTCCATTTCTTTATCCACCATCACCTTGATCGCGGCATCAATCGGCACCGCCTCTTTAGAATCCTGACAAAGCGTCGGTACTAAGCGTTGGGCAATTGCCATAATCAAGGTCGCGGGAATGAGATAGGGTTCGACGCCCATATCAATCAACCGCGGAATCACGCCGGCGGTGTTGTTGGTGTGAAGGGTGGCAAAAACGAGATGACCCGTGAGTGACGCCTGGATCGCAAGTTTCGCCGTCTCCCCATCACGAATTTCCCCGACCATAATGATATCGGGATCTTGACGAAGAATCGAGCGCAAGCCGTTGGCAAAAGTGTAACCGATCTCCGGCTGAACTTGAGATTGGTTGATACCGGCGATATTGTATTCAATCGGATCTTCAAGCGACACAGCGTTATTCTTCTCTTTATCCACTTCATTCAAGAGCGCGTAGAGTGTCGTCGTCTTACCGGAACCAGTCGGACCAGTGACCAAAATCATTCCGTACGGGCGTTTCGCGGCGGTGCGCAAGAGATTAAGATTCGATTCGTTCAAACCAAGCGAGTGTAAAGTGAGAAGCGTTTTCTCGGGATCAAGAATCCGAATCACCACCTTCTCGCCGAAATAAGTCGGGAGGGTGGAAACGCGGAAGTCAATTTTGCGATCTTCGATCCGCGCCGAGAAGCGACCGTCTTGCGGTTTGCGCCGTTCATCTAGTTTCATATTTGTCAAAATCTTGATCCGCGCCACCACCGCGTCGTGAACCGACGCCGGCAAAAAAAGTGAAGTGTACAGCGCGCCGTCCACCCGAAAACGAACTTTGACCTTATCGCCCGTCGGTTCAATATGAATATCGGACGCGTTGCCGGAGGTCGCGTGCTGGAGAATCACCGCCACGATCTTGGTCACCGGCGCGTCTTCAATAATCTTGGTCTCCGCGGCGGAGAGTGGCACCTTCTTAACCACCGCCGTTTCTTCCGCTTCAGTCTTGATCTCAACATCGAGATCGCTCAAAGCCTTCGAAACTTGAGTCGTCAGCCCCTCATAACTCTTGAGCACATTATCGAAACTGGCTTGAGAAATTTGAAAAATCTTGTAGGGCAAACCGAGCTTGGACGCGATGAACTGAAGCGCGTCCCGCGCCTCGAGATTATTGGGATCCAGCATCCCCACCTCGAGCACGCCGTCTACTTGACCAATGGGTACGAACTGATAATAGATGACGGAATTACGGGAAACATAATTGAGAATATCCGCCGAGATCTTATGATCGTCCGGAATCTCACGAGTGGGGATAATCCGATTGAGAGCGTCTTGATCCATAACGCACGCGACTAACGACGAGGCGAAGAACTAGAGGCCGTAGTACTGCTAGTATTTAAGGAAGAATCAAGGCTAACGGGAGCAAAAGGATTCGGTCGGCCTTTCTCTTCCGGGATTAAGGGGACTCGAAAGTTGATGAGACTCTGCCACGCCGGCGAAGCGAAAACCGTAGCGTCGAGCGTCACGCCCTGCAACCGTTCAAGCAGGCGGATAAATTCGTCGTCCACGGCTGATGCCTGACCGCCCTCGCCACTGCCGACCGCCTCAAGACCGGGACTATTATCAACCGCCGGTGAGGAAACAAAGATGTAACGATAAAGGAAAAAGGCGGCCACGAGGACGAGCAGACCAACGAGCAATTTAATAATAAAGCGTGAAGACATAAAAATTATTTCAGCCAATAAGTGCGCAAACTAATCTTATAATCATAAAGGTTTTTATCATTCCCGCTAAACGACACTGATTCAATATCTACGATTCGAAGACTGCGGGATAAATCATCGAGGAAGCGTTTCAGAATTTCGTAGGACGCGCTAACCGAAAAAGAAATCACCACCGAATTCTTGTTCGTCCCCGCGACCATCTTTTGTTCCGTGCCAGCAGGCTTTTCACCACCCGCTTCGCCGGCGATACTCGGGTTCTTAACCACTAAGCCGTTCTTCTTGGCGATAGTGTTGATGTCAATAATCAAACGAACATTGTCGATATTATTCGGTAAAAGTTGCTCCAGATCAGCTAGATCATTCGGGTCCATATTGATCTTAATATCCTGAAGCTGACGCTGGCGATCATCAAGTTTGGTGGCGTTAGCGAGCGCCGCCGTGTATTTGGCGCGATCGACCTTGAGTCCATCAATCTCCTTCAAAACCGGCGTCGTGAAATAGAAAAAAGACACCGCCGCGAGCCCGAGAATGAGAAGTGGGGTAAGAAAGCGGATCATGGTGTTAGATTTTTAACATAAGAAAACAGCGAGGGATCCAGTGCCATCTTGAGCACGAAACTAACATTGCCAATCTGGTCAGCATTCACCCCCGAAAAAACAAAATTCGAAATCAACGGGTTCTTAGATAATTCAATTGACTCAAGCGCCACGCCTTCGTAATTCTTGGCGACACCGTTCAAATTAAGATCCGCGCCGGTCTGACTGAAACTCGTATACTTGACCGATTTAAGGGTCTCGCCCTCAATAAAACTTAACACCGGCAGAAGCGTCGTGTGTTGATTGATAATTTCACCCGCCAAACGCAATTGTTTATCCAAAAGTTCAAAACCAGCAATCAGATCTTCTCTTAGAGATTGCCGGCGCTTCTCCAGCGACGGGAGAAGCCCGCAACCCTCGAGCTCATTCCCCGAAACAGACGAGCATGGGTGATTAATCTCGTCCGTTAGCTTGAAACGATAAAAATAAGCGCCACCAAGAAAGAGCAGAGCGACAATTAAAACGACCAGCGCCATCAAAAGAAATAAACCAATCGGCTGGCCGGTTGACCGAGCATCTCGCGACAACGATTGTTTAGGAATAAATGAGGTTTGAATGTCTTTCTCCATATATTTTGTTAGCCCAACTCTTCTAGATGACGAAGCGCCAAACCCATCGCGACCGCAAAACCCGGACCAGAACTCTTGAGCACGGAATCAAGGAAAGCGGGATATTCGACTTGACCAAAAGGATTGCCAATTGTGACGGGAACTTCGAAACTTTTCTCCGCGGTCTCGAGAATCCCCTTGAGCAACGCGCCACCCCCGATGAGCACAATCTTGCTGATCGCCCGCTGGTGCTTGTGTTGGTAAATCGTGAGCACTTTCGTCACCTCCGAAAAGATGTACTCCACGATGGTGCTGACCAAACCTGTCACCCGTTCGCCTTCAATCGTCTCCACCAGACCGACTTGGCGCTTGATCTCTTCGGCCTTGGCGAACTCCACGCCGAGCGAGCGAGAAATCGACAAGGTGATATCTTGCGCGCCCTTGCTGACCGTGTGTGAGAGTCGCACCACGCCATAATCAACGACCACCACCTTCGTCGTCCCCGCACCCAAATCAATAATGACCGTTGGCGATAAATCACCACTGAAAACTGCACGCAAAGAACTGAAGGTTTCAATCTCAAAGAACGCCGCCTCTCGCTCGACCATCTTCACCACTTCACGATATTGACTGATGATCTCGTGATGAATCGCCGCCAAAAGCACTTCCACCTTCTGATGCTCGACTGCCTCCTTGGCTTCAGACACACGCGGGATGATCCACCAATCGAGTTCCACCTCGGAGATTGGCACCGGAATATATTTCCGCGCTTCAATCGGCACTATCTTCTCCAGCTTAGCTCGCCCCACATCGGGCAACTCCATAATAATGAGCAAACTGGAACGAAGCGGAATCGACACCGAGATTAGTTTAGCATCAATATTCGCCTCGGTGAAAAGATCCCGCAGGAGTTCCACTAGTTTCGGCGTACCGAGATTAGCGACTTGACCGATCGCCAGATCGCCGTAAGGACCAAGCGCGATCTCGCCGTAAGTCTCGAGGATCGCTCGCCCCTGCTCGCGCCGAAGTTGCACCGCCTTCGCCGAAGAGTGACCGATATCGAGACCGATCACGCGACTTTCTTTTTTATGCCAAAGATCAGTCGCTCCGAGATGAAATAATTTCTGGAACGGATTTGCCATAGCTATTACAAAAATAGTATAGCATGGGTATAATTATATCACACCCTAGTCTAATGCGTTATCCACAGATGCTTCGTCAATTTCTAAACACTGCGATCAATCTCCTGCTTCCCCACCGCTGTGGCGGTTGTCGCCGAAGTGGTACGATTTTGTGCGAAAAATGTGCGCTCGCGCGGGAGCCAGCTGATCCACTCGATGTGCCGGATACTTATGCTCTTTTTACCTATCGCGATCCCGTGGTGCAAAAAATGATTTGGGCGCTTAAGTATCGCGGGGTGCAAGCCGTCGGCGAACAGCTCGGCGCGCGCCTCTATGATTATTTAGCGGAAGATTTAGCCGAGGCAAGTCAACTCGGTGGCGATGATCAAAACTGGCTGGTCGTTCCGATTCCCTTGGCGCCGACGCGCGCGCGAGCGCGCGGTTACAATCAAGCAAGCGCGATTGCGCGCGGGTTGGTTCATCGAGGAGGCCATGATTTTGTTCTAGCCGAAAATATTCTCGCGCGTACGCGCGACACCGGCAGTCAAACCGAGATTCGAGAACGAAACAAGCGACTCAAGAATATGCGAAACGCTTTCGCCGTCACCGACCCTCAAGCCGTGCGCGGAAAACAAATCATCATTATTGATGATGTCATCACCACCGGCGGGACAATAAGTGACGCTCGGCGAGCGCTCGCGCGAGCCGGCGCGAAAATCATCCTCGCCGGCGCGATAGCGCATGGGTAAAATTTATGCTAGTATTCTAATTAGTTGGATCTTTAACTGAACCAAAAACTCTAACGAGAAGGAGGACGCCAAATGGCGATTTGTTATCCACCACCACCGCGTTTTGTTTGTCTAAAATGTGGTGGTCAGATACCACCCAAGAATATCAACGAACCGACTAGCCATCATCCAACTTGTCGTTGTATAAACTGCATAATGATCGGCCCGGGACGTCGGCCGATTTATGTGCCGGACAAAGAAAAACACACCTGCCAAAGTCCGATTAACGAGGAAGCGATCACGGCGGAAAAACGACGACTCGAAAAAGAATGCCCATGGAAATTGGGAGACCCGCATTCGGCCCAAGCGGCAGAGAAATACAAACGATAGATTTTGGTTGTTAGCCATCCAATGCAATGGGTGGCTTTTTGTTTCGCTCTAATCTACTTTAAATTACGAAACTCCACAACTCTCATATTTTTCACCCACCACAAATATCCGCAGATAACTGCGATTGACCACAAAAGTTAATTTTTCTTCAACTCAATCAGTTAGCGCAGCACATACGCCAACAATGAGTACACATAATTTCCGAAGTAACCATCGAGAGAACGGGGGAGAGAAGTTTCCAGATTGTAGAACTGTTTCAGATTCTTGAAGTTAAGCTCAATTTGCATTCGCGTGTCGTAGAGGGCTTTCTGCCAATTGGTGGCAATTCTTTTCATATTGGCTCGGGGTTTGGCAAACAGGATTCGTTTGTTCTCGACATAAAACTCTCGTTCCAAATCTTTGGAGATGAAGCCGGCATCAGCGACGAAAATACCCATAATATCGCGGTTCAGTTTCTTAAAGATTTGACGTTCATTAGTATTACCGGAAGCAAACTTAACGGCCAAGAGCTGGCGTTTGAGATCAGTGGTGATCAGCATTTTAAGCCCGTAAAACCAGCCTTTAGCCGAATAACCCCAGTCCGCCAACCCGCGCATGGTTCGATGGTGGCTAGCATTCTTGGCGAGACAAACCGGGATATCGGTGGAGTCCGTATGCTTCACTAAATGCGCGTGTCGCTGATTCCACCTGAGAATCGAATTGAGGATGAGCAGGGCTTCCACGCTAAAACGATTCAGGTTAACGACCAGAGTTTTGTAACTGCAACGGAGTTTCTCTCGGAAGATTCGCCAGACTGATTTCTTGGTGCGAATACCGCAACCCTGCTTGAAGAGAGCGAGAGCAATGATGTCAACGACCTTAATGGCTAATGGTCGACCGGTGCTGGATTTAGTTTTCAACTGTAATTGGTTGATGAAGAAATTAACTTTTGTTACTATTGATCGGTAGAGTGATATGTCAGTGTTCATAGCAACGGTCCGCCTCAGGCGGACTTTGCTATTTTAGTATAAAAAGAGGGAAAAGAGTAGTTTCGTAATTTACAGTAATCTATGCTAAGTTGGATAATTGTGGAGAGTTGGCTGAGTGGTCGAAAGCGCCTCACTGCTAACGAGGTAGGGGTTTAAAAGCCTCTCGTGGGTTCGAATCCCACACTCTCCGAAACGACCCGCCAGCTGGCGGGGAGTAAGGAGGGAAGCCGAGCGAACTGCTTCGCTCGCGGGTTGGATTCGAACAGCGGAGCCATAGATTTTCAGCAGAAAATCTGGCGAGCTGGTGCCCAGACCGAGGCGAGCGAAGGCGAGTGAGACGGGGTCGAGCAAATTTTCAGCAGAAAATTATGCGTGACCGAATCCCACCTCCTCCGAAAAAATGTTACAAGAAAAAATCTATGCCGAAAACTAAATTAGGTAAATGGTCAGTTGGATTACACCTCTTTTTCCTAATCACAATTATTGTTTCAATCTTTCTGGCTAAAATTTTGAACGTGTTAAGTTTTAATGATCACTGGTGGGATGTGACCGTGCCGATTGTGTTCTCCGCCAGCCTCATCGCTTTAATCACCGGCATAATTGCAGTCAGAAAAAACAACGACCGCTCCAGTCTGGTTTATCTGTCCATCTTTGTCGGTGTATGCGCTGTTCTTTTTATCTTACTCCATAGTTTATTTGTCAATGATTAGTCAATTTTTATTTGGTCTTTCCTCCATAATCTGCTAAACTAAAGCCATGAAAAAAATAATTGTCTTAATCATAATTCTCGTCGCGGGTGGAATTGGTTTCGGAATTTGGTCGGCGTCACAACCGGGCGAGCTCGACGGCTTCGCCCAGTGTTTGAAAGATAAAAAAGTAATCTTCTACGGCGCCTTCTGGTGCCCGCATTGTCAGAATCAGAAAAAGCTTTTCGGTCGATCAGCGTCGCTCTTACCTTATGTCGAATGTTCCACCGCCAACGGGCAAGGGATGTCGCCGATTTGTCAAGATAATAAAGTGACTGGCTACCCGACTTGGGTCTTCCCCGACGAGACGCGCGAGAGTGGTGAGGTGCCGCTCGCGACGCTCGCGGAAAAAAGTGGTTGTGTTTTACCGCCTCAATTTAATGACAACTTAAACCTCACACCAACCACGACTCTGCCCAACATCATGACGGTCCCGACCACTACTTCACCTCAACCTTAATATGTCCCCCACCGTTGCTCTGATTAGCCAACTCCTTGCCGTCTTCACTATTGTCGGTCAAGTCGGCGCGCTGGTTCTCGTCGTCGCTCTGTTTAGACGAAAAAAATCTCCGTGGGCAGAAAAACTTCTTGCCACCATTCGCGCTTGGTGGATGCCGTTGTCATTTCTCATCGTCCTCGGCGCTTTCGTCGGCAGTCTTTTTTATTCCGAACTCGCCGGCTTCCCACCCTGCTCCTTATGCTGGTACCAACGCATTTTTATTTATCCGCAAATTATTCTCCTTGGCGGGGCGCTCCTCTGGCGCGACCGCTCAATCGCCCGTTATGTTCTCCCTTTATCAATTATTGGTGGCGTAATCGCGCTTTATAATTCCTATCTTCAATACGGCGGTTCGCCACTTATCCCTTGCGCCTCGAATCTCTCTGCCATCAGTTGCGCGCAGCGCCTAATCTTCGAATTCGGCTATATTACTTTGCCC
>JAGVGK010000015.1 GCA_020057185.1 Minisyncoccota bacterium
AGACTACGCCGAGTCTAATCAAGCGCCAAATGGTTAAAATATGTTTCAAACAAAAGCTAATTTAAAATGGGAAACAACACGAAAGGTTACTTAACTCAAATTTAGCATCCCTATTTGTTTTGATAATTTAATGTTTAAATTAAATCTCTTTTCTAAAGCAATCGGGGCCGGTTCGGTAAAACTAGCAATGCCTTTTACATCCACCTTGTCACCCAACTTCAATTTTGAGTAAAAATCTCCGAAATCAATCGCCCCAAATTTAGTTAACGGAACCAATAAATAATTATTTTCATTATCCTTAAGTAATAAAGAATAACCGTATAAAGAATTGGGTGTTACTTGTACTCCAGCGACAACTCCGCTGGTCTCAACATAATTATTAACTGAAGTATCTGCATAATTTATTACATCTTTCAATTCTACTTTTTTATATTTAGAACCAGTTATTGAGACAGTTGGCTCAAAAAATTTGAAGGTGGAGAGAATCTGCCTAAATATTGATTCATAATCTGTATCGCCTTTTTTGTAACTCATACCAAAGCGATAAGATGTATTACTAATACTTCCAGTAATAAGCATCATCGAACTATCAACTATATCGTTTGGATTAGATATTGAAACGACTGAAATACTGCCATCTAAATTTCTAGCGAGTTGATAATATTTATCTTCTGAAATTGCAATTGGAGTATTTATACCGAAATCAAATAATGGTTTGCTTGATATTGACTCATTCGCAACAATAACAGAAAAAAATTTGTGACCAGGTGTAACCTCTCCTTCTCCTTCATCTATTAATTTAAAATCCCCCGGATACTTAAACTCAAACCCATATTTATCATTGCGATAAGTTTTCCAGTTCTCTATTCCCTCCCCTTCGGGGAGGGCGGAGGGTGGGGTGACAATTTGCTTCTTCCACACCGCATAACCGCCACCAACTAAAACCGCGAGGATGATAATAATAGCGACAGCCGAGAAACCTTTATTTTTTAACATAGATTAATTATAGCACGCGGACACTTATCCCCCAACCACTTGACTTATTATCACCAGCGACTATACTGGAAAGTACAAATGGCTTCGGCCTCGCCACTGCGCAAGCAGAGGCAAACTATTTTAGTTTTATTAACCAAATAGAACTTTTTGTAAAGCATCTTTTAATTTCAAGAAAGTTTTTTCGTCAAGCGTGAACATTTTCCTCACCAACCTTTTGGTGTCAATCAAACGCACTTGTGAAAGCACCGCGCTAGCCTTTCGCCCCTCGACCTCACCTAAATAGAAATAGAACTTGCCTTCCTTTTTCTTACCAGTCAGAGAAACACCAAAGCAAACATTTTTATTAAAACCACGAATAATGACGATTGGCCGATCAAAGTTTTTACCAGTCCCATCCTGTTCTGATCCAATATTAATTCCCAGCGAACACCACCAAACTTCTCTTTCATGATAAAAAGGTGCGGATTCTTCCCCGTGAACCTTCTTTTTCTTTTCATTCCAACCATCAAAATCTTTCAGCATAAAAAATTATTTTTTATAAAACATAAGTCCCTTGTTTGTCATCGCGGATCAGGCGACCGCCATCCATCGTAATCACCCGCCGGCCGAGCGCATCAATCACGCCTTTATTATGAGTGGTAAGAATAACCGTTGTGCCAATGTCGTTAATCTTTTTGAAAATTTGAATCACTTCGAAAGTGTTGATCGGATCGAGATTGCCGGTTGGTTCATCAGCAATTAAAATGTCCGGCTGATTGACAATCGAGCGAGCAATCGCCACTCGCTGTTTCTCCCCAGCCGAGAGCTGGTAGGGAAAACTCCAGAACTTGTCCGCCAAACCGACGAGCTCGAGAACATGGGGCACATCCGAGGCGATGTCTTTATCGGTCCGACCAGCGGCCTCCATGGTGAAAGCAATATTTTCGTAAGCCGTCTTATTCGGCAGAAGACGAAAGTCTTGAAAAACACTCCCGATCTTCCGGCGTAAACGATGAAGGTGGCGCCGACTAAGCGTTTGGATATCAGTTGAATTGAAATAAACCGCGCCCGAGGTCGGGCGTTCTTCCACCAAGATCATTTTGAGCAAAGTCGTTTTACCGGCGCCGGAATGACCGACAATAGAAACGAAGTCGCCCTGCTCGACGGCGAAAGTCACTTGATCGAGCGCCAGCGAATTGTCATTATATAATTTGGTAACTTTATCGAAAAAAATCATAATTTATTTAATCTAGTTTTGATTCCGCTTCAATAAATTCGTCTAACTCGCCGTCTAAAACGTTATCTATTTTAGCGGTTTCAACACCAGTCCGATGATCCTTAACCATTTTGTAAGGATGAAGAACATAGGAACGAATTTGACTGCCCCATTCGATGTCCGTTGTCTTGCTAATATACATGCCTTGCTCTTTTTTCTGCCGTTCTTCTTCTTGGCGCTTGTAAAGTTTCGCTTTCAAAATGTCGAGGGCCTTCTCTTTATTCCGTTCTTGCAAGCGCTCCGAATCCGAGTGCGCGGCGAGACCAGTCGGCAAGTGAACGATGCGTACCGCCGTCTCGCGCTTATTGACATTCTGCCCGCCGGGTCCCGATGAACGAGAAAACTCAATTTTCAAATCGCGATCGGCAATCGGAATCGTTTGATCGCGTTCGAATCGCGGAATCACTTCGACTAGCGAAAAGGAAGTGTGGCGGAGTTTCTTCGCCGAAAACGGCGAAACGCGGACGAGTCGGTGAACACCCGACTCATGCTTTAGTGTACCATAAGCCGACTTGCCCCGCACTTCGAAAGTGAGGTTACGATAACCACCGTGGTCGTTTTGATTCTCGTGAATCAGGAAAAGCTCATAACCACGACGGGTAGCATATTTGGTATACATGTCAAACAACATTCGCGAGAAATCTTCGGCGTCATCACCGCCGGCGCCAGAAAAAATAGTGATAATCGCATCACCGTGATCATATTGACTGCCGGTGCCACCGCCTACTACTTCCAACTTCAGTCGTTTATGTTCCTCAATCACC
>JAGVGK010000029.1 GCA_020057185.1 Minisyncoccota bacterium
CAAAGTTTTAATCTCGCCGATCGCCTGTTTCTCATTCTGCCACTTCAGCTCCAATTCTCCGGTCTTATCTTTAAGCTCGGCAATCGCTTTTTCAATTTCCTTAATTCTCGACCGCAATTTTTTATCATCCTTAATCGCCAACTCTTGATTGAGCGCCTCCTTCTCCACCTCGAGACGCATAATTTTCGTCTGAGCTTCCTCCAGTATCGGCGGTTTATTCTCCAATTGAAGCCGGAGCGCCGACGACGCTTCGTCAATTAGATCAATCGCCTTGTCCGGTAAGAAACGATCAGGGATATAGCGACTCGAGAGATTGACGGCGGCAATAATCGCGCCGTCGGTGATGTGAATCCCGTGATGAAATTCGTACTTCTCTTTCAGCCCGCGGAGAATCGCAATCGCGTCCTCAATACTCGGCTCCTCGACATAAACCGGTTGGAAGCGCCGAGTGAAGGCTTGATCCTTCTCAATATATTTCTGATATTCACGAATGGTCGTCGCCCCAATCATCCGGAGCTCGCCCCGAGCGAGCGACGGCTTCAACATATTCGATGCGTCAATCGCTCCTTCGGCGGCGCCGGCGCCGATCATGGTGTGAATCTCATCCACAAAAAGAATAATCTTCCCTTCGGCGCGCTCGATCTCCTTCACAATATTTTTCAACCGTTCTTCAAATTCACCGCGATATTTCGTTCCCGCCACCAAGAGACCGATGTCAAGCGACACAATTTCTTTCTGCCGAAGCGACTCCGGCACATCACCCTTGGCAATCCGAATTGCCAGCCCCTCGGCAATCGCCGTCTTGCCGGTGCCGGCTTCGCCGATTAAGATCGGATTATTCTTCGTTCGGCGCGAGAGAATTTCCATAATCCGCTGAATTTCTTCCTCTCGGCCGATCACCGGATCAAGTTTGTCTTTGCGCCCGAGCTCGGTCAGATTTTTGGTGTAGCGTTCAATCGCCCGAAACTTCTTCGTCTCACCGATATCGCGGATTTTCCCCGAACGCAATCCTTCCAACACGCGCAAGACGCGATCTTTTGTCACGCGGAAACGAGTCAAGGTTTCTTGCGCTTGATTCGGCGCTTCGAGCAAACCGAGCACGAGATGTTCCACCGAGACGAAGTCATCTTGAAGGTTGACCGCGATCTTGCCGGCCGAGTCGAAAACGCGCACTAATTCCGGCGACAAATAAAGCTGATAGGACGGCGAGATCACCGCGCCCCCTTCTGTCCCTTCCAAATGATCAATCACATAATCCGTCAACATAATTAAATCCACTTCAATTTTATCCAAGATCGAAGCGAAAATGCTTTCTTCTTGAAGCAACAAGGCGGCGAGAAGATGCATCGGCTGGACTTGGCTCTGACCGCGTTCAATCGCCAGCTCTTGAGTTTTACGAATTACTTCTTTGGCTTTCGAAGTAAAATTTTGAAAGGGAGGCATGGTGAAATATTATTTAAGCGTCGCCAGCGCGGTCGCAATCGCTTCGCTCGACACGGCGAAACCGGCGCGCTGACTCATTCCGACCACTTCGCCTTTGATATTCATTAGAGGCCCGCCAAGATTCTCGCCGCTCGCCGCGTTGGTCATCACCAAAGATTTTGTCGAAACACCAGTCGAAAGAAAACTGGAAATAATCCCGACCGCCACATTAACATCCGGACGATCTGAATAACCCAGCGCCACGACGGTCTGACCGATCGCGGGTAACTCTTTCGCCAAAGTCAATTCCGTCCATTTCCAAATCTGGTTACTCCCCAGTAGAGGCGCGAGTTTAAAGAAATTAAGATCTGGGATAGGTGAGGTCGAAGACGCGACCGGTGTTAAATTAGTGAGCGGGACAACATTACCATCGGCTAGAATTGCTTGATAACTGGTCGTCGAAGTCGCCGTGGCGACCAACGCCCCGCTCGCCGCAATCACACCATCCATTGGAACGAAGAAGCCGCTGCTAATAAAAGTTTTATCCTCGCCGGCGCTGATAATCCGCACAATTCCAGGCAACGCGCCGTTGATGACTTTCACAATCAGATCCTCCTCGGTGACAATCACTTGCACCTCTTTAATTACTGGCGGGGGTGGTGCGCCGGGGACAATCTTCTCCACCGTCCGCTCGACAATCCGATTGATCGTTTGAGTCACCGCCGCCGGTGCTTGATCCATTAAAGTCACCGTCACAATCCCCGTCGCGATCGAAGTGACGAAGCTAACGAGTAGAACCAACAAGACGATTTGATTTTTATTTAGTTCTTCCATTATTATAGAGGATACAACAATTTGAAGAAAGAATCAACATATTCCGCCCGCCGATTTTGGTATTTAAGATAATAAGCGTGCTCCCAAAGATCAAGGCCTAGAATTGGCACCTGTCCAGATGAGATTGGGGTGTCTTGATTAGGCGTATTGGTGACCAACAACGAGCCGTCGGATTTCTTGACCAACCAAGTCCAACCAGAACCGAAACAAGCCAGAGCTGAATCTTTAAATTGTTTTTTAATTTCTTCGGTTAAGGTTCGACCTTTATCCCCCAAGGTCGAACCTTGGTTCGAGGCCGGCGCGAGAATCTGCCAAAAGAAAGAATGATTCCAATGCCCCCCACCGTGATTGCGCACAGCATTACGAATCGCCTCCGGCACGGTTTCCAAATTCTTCAACAACTCCTCCAACTTTTTATTTTGCAGTTCCGGATATGGTTCCAACGCCGCGTTCAACTTATCAACATAAGTTTGATGATGTTTCAGGTGGTGAAGTCGCATCGTCGCCTCATCAATATACGGCTCGAGCGCATCGTAGGCGTAGGGTAATGGGGGTAAAGTGTACATAGATTGATTATAACAAAAAACTAAAATTTTGCAAAAGCTTAAAATTTAGGTATAATTCGAAAAGGCGCTTCACTCATGGCTTTAACTATCACTAATCTTTTAATTATCGCTCTCGGTTTGGTCATCATTGGCTTGGCGGTTTGGGTGTGGCAACTGGAACGACGGCTGGCTCGCCTCTTCACTGGTCGCGCGGGACAAAACCTTGAAGAATTGGCGATCCATTTCGGCCACGATCTTGACGCGCTTGATCGGTCGCGACAAGAAATTGAACGCTTCCTAATCAAGGCCGATGAGCGTTTGAAAAATTCCGTCCGCCATGTCCAAACCTTTCGCTATAACCCTTTTCCCGATCAAGGCGGGAATCAGAGCTTCACTACCGCTTTGCTCAATGAGAAAGGCGACGGCGTAATTATCACCGGACTGCACGCTCGCGACACGATGCGTGTCTATGCTAAACCAATCGTCAACCGCACTTCTCAATTTGAATTGACAACCGAGGAGCAGGCTTGCCTCGCCGACAAGCAAACTATAAAATAATGAAGCTACAAGCTACAAGCTACAAGCTAGTCCCTACCCTTCGTCCACCCGTCGTCGTCATCGTCGGTCACATTGATCACGGCAAATCAACTCTGCTTGATTATATTCGCCAGACGAAAGTGACCGAGACCGAGGTCGGCGGAATTACGCAACGAGTCAGCGCCTACGAAGTAAAGCATCAAGAAAAAACGATCACCTTCCTCGACACGCCCGGACACGAGGCCTTCTCTCAACTTCGTGAGCGCGGAGCAAAAATTGCGGATCTGGCAATTGTCGTCATCTCGGCCGAAGAAGGCGTGAAGGCCCAAACCCTCGAAGCACTCACCGCCGTCACCACCGCCGGCTTCCCTTATCTCATCGCCATCAACAAGATTGATCGGCCGAACGCTAATGTAGAACGGACGAAACAAGGATTAGTGGAAAATAATATTCTCGTCGAAGGTTACGGCGGGACTATCCCCTGTCTGCCAATTTCCGCCAAAACCGGCGCCGGCGTTCCCGAGCTTCTCGAACTCATTCTCCTAATGGCCGAACTCGCCGAACTCACGACCGAGCCAGACACTCCCGCCACGGGTTTCGTCCTCGAAGCGACGCGCTGTCCGAAGGTCGGCGTAATTGCCACACTCATTATTAAAAGTGGTCAACTTCAAACTGGCGACTTCTTAATCGTTGGCAATATTATCGGCCGAATCAAGCGACTGCAAAATTTCCGAGGCGAGACCGTCACTAAGCTCGAGGCCTCGAGTCCCGCCGTGGTTCTCGGTTTGCCGGAGATGCCCGCGCCGGGGGTACCCTTTATGAGCGCGTCAGATAAAATTACCGCCGAGATGTTGAAGGCTAACTTGGAAGTCGGACTCGCCACAGCGAGTCCGACTTCCAATTCGACTACTCCCGGAATTATGCTCTTCCCAATTATTCTCAAAGCCGACAATCTCGGCTCGCTCGAAGCGTTGGAGAAGGAAGTGACGAAACTCTCGACCGAAGCCGTGACCATCTCCATCGTTCATCGTGGCATCGGCCAGATCACCGAGAATGATGTGAAATTAGGCGCCGGCACCCCGCCGGCGGTGATTGTCGGTTTCAATCTTCAAGCCGATCGCGGGGCCATTGAGAGCGCCGAGAAATATGCCGTGGTGATTAAAACTTTCGACATTATCTACCACTTGAGCGAATGGCTAGCGGAAGAAGTTCTCCGGCGGGCGCCAGTGGTGGAAGTGGAGGAAACGCTCGGGGAGATTCGCGTGCTTAAAATATTCAGCCATGAGAAAAATCGCCAGATCATCGGCGCGTCGGTCACCAGTGGTTGTGCCACTGATCGTCAACGCGTCAGAATCATCCGCCGGGGCACGCCCCTTGGCGAAGGCGAAATCATTGAACTCAAACAACAAAAGATCTCGGTCAAACGGGTGGAGGAAGGCAATCAATTTGGCGCCTTAGTCGAATCGAAAATTGCTATCGCCCCGGGCGACACGCTCCTCATCTTTACCCTTGGCCGTAGATAAATTTATGCGCTTGCATCACACCGAACGGCTCACCGAATCCGTCACCCGTCTCTCGGCCGAATTCCTCGCGCGTCACCCCGCCAGCCAGGGACTGGTCACCGTCACTGGTACCCGTCTTGATCAGAGTGGTCGATCAGCCACCATTTTTATCACCGTTTATCCCGCGACGGACGAGGCGCCAGCGCTGGCGGAAACTCGGGTCTTGAGAAGTGGATTGAGAGACTTCCTCGACACCCGCCTGCGAGGCAATTCCCTCACCCATGTTGACTTCGCCCTTGATGCTAGATTAAAAAATTAGTAAAATTTGCTACACTTAAACAAGTTTGGTGCGGTGGCGAAGTGGTAACGCAGCGGTCTGCAAAACCGTTATGCGCGGGTTCAATTCCCGCCCGCACCTCTAGGCCCGAGTGGCGGAATTGGTATACGCGCACGACTTAAAATCGTGTCCCGTCAGGGATGTGGGTTCGACTCCCACCTCGGGCATCGTGATTGGGACCTTGTCAATTTTTTAGGGAGACCGTTTATGTTGATGCGGATATTCGAACCGATTTGGGCGTCGACTTTTATTTGGTTCCTAGAACCAGTCCCGCAAAACCGCACTCCGTGGCACTTCTGGACTCGACTCGTTCTGTGGACACCGATCGTCTATGGATTGATCTTACCAATCTGCGCTGCCTTAGTCCTCTCTGCGATAAGCGCGATGTTTATTTATGATGGCTTTTGGAGCTTTTTCCGCTTCGACCCTTCGCGAATAATATAAGAACTACTCCCCCAACTCTCACCCCCCCCATCTCATCGATGGGGGTTTTGTTTTTTCTTGTCCTCACATATAAAATTCTACTTGCGAGTCCGCCCAGAGGGATTCGCACCCCCGACCGTCTGCTTAAGAGGCAGCTGCTCTACTAGCTGAGCTATGGGCGGTTGTAAATAGTGTAAAGTGAAAAAGATCTCTTGTCTATCATTCATGTCCATCATTAATTCGATATACCATAAATTCCACGACCGTGTTTTTTATGGGATGTGGATCTCTTACAATTTGGACGATCGTCAATTTTGTAAGAGATGAGGAAAATTAAATAATTTCGTGATAAAATAGTTTTTCAAGCCGGAGTGGTGAAATGGCAGACACGTCAGCTTTAGGAGCTGATGAGCGCAAGCTCGTGGAGGTTCGAATCCTCTCTCCGGCATATCAAGTAGAGTTTCCGTCCACACGGGAAATTTGACATTCGTTCACCGCTTGCTATCCTTATGGTACAAAGTGCCGAAAGGCTCCGAGAAACCCCGCCTCACGGCGGGGTTTCGATTTTATTCCAAAAAGAGTTAATGCCCGTTTCGGGTGCCTGGTTTGACCATTCCGTGTTAGGGTGTAAGGGTCGTTTGATTAAAAACTAATTCGTCTTGTAAAAATGCCCAAA
>JAGVGK010000011.1 GCA_020057185.1 Minisyncoccota bacterium
ACCAGTATGACTAGCGGAATCCAAAGTGAGCTCTTTACGGGCTCATTTTGCGTTGGAATCCGTTTTCATTTGGGTATCATCTTGTATTGGACAAGACTACCTCTTGACACCACTAGCGGTGGAGTATAAGCTAGAGGATAGAAAATCGAGATTGGCTCGATGAAATGATCTTCAGAGAAAGGACGCGGGTTATGATTCCACTCACAGTTCTTGGGGTAGCGAGATCCGACGGAAGGGGTGACGGTATTGCAAAACCGGCGAAAAGAATCATCAGTGCTCTCCAGACGAGAACACGCCAACAACCAAGTTGCCACACCGATGGACCGTCGTATAACGACAAGGGTGGTGATGACGAACACAACAAGGCCGGTGGCTAACGACCACTCACACAGACCTCGCACATCATTATTAGTGCGCGGTCTTTTATTTATAATTCATAAAATCAATTGAAAATGAGACCGGTCATAAAATTCAAATTCATAATTTCTGAAATAGAAAATCTTTTTTTCTTTGTTTCTAATCTAAGCGAGTGGCATTTTTCCTGTCGCCCAACCTACAACATTGAGTGGATCAACAAAACCGGTCCACTTATCAAAAAAGAAGTCGGGGCATTGGCACAGTTTAAACAAATTATGAGAAAACATGGTTTCTATTTTAAAAATGGTAAATCTCAATACCTTGGCCAATATTTTTTTGTTCCCAACGAGGAAAGTAAGTGGTGTGAACTTAGTAATTTTGTTTCCCAAACAGAATATGAGGATATCAAGGAAATTTTAAACATTTTTACACCCCGTTTTAAAAAAATTTGGCGCGAGGAAAAACTTGTTATTTGGCAAAACGCATTACAGAGAAAGGTCCAAACGACAAAAGTTAAATTATTATTTAAAGATATTGAATGTTTTATTCCTCCACGTGAACAATTAGAATCAATCAATGTTCATCTACTCGCTTCTCCATCAAAGAACAGAACCGCCGCGGGCGGGGCTAATTTAGGAAATCAAGACGTAACTTTAGAAGTGCCTATTTTAAAACTAAACGAATGGAATCTAGAATATGCATTGGCTCTTCTGGCACATGAAATAAGTCATATCTATATTGATCATTCTTCCGTCCTTAAACTTATAGAAAAATATCCCAAACGATCGAAAGATTTTTTGAAAGAAATTATGGCTGATACTTGCGCTCCTTATGGTTTCTTTTGTCAAAAATATTTTAAAAGATACGAACCGATTACCGATATGCTTTTGCCAGCCTTAACGAATAATAAAAATTTGTTAACCAAAAACATTATCTGGATGCTTTATCCTATCACCGCTCAATATGCAACAACCCAAAAAAGTATGGATAAAAACTTCATTGACAAACTTTTTGATATCATTACTATATGTAACAGTCGTAATTAAACCATCGTTCGTTGACAATAATGATTCCAAAAAAGAAAGGGGCGTCTAATGAGGGTGTATCCAATTATCAAATGTACCGACATCGCGTGCAACCTGAAATGTGAGTATTGTTTTTACCGCGATCTTGACCAAACCGTCAAGCCGCAAAGCATTATGTCGCAAGAAGTGCTAGAAAGATTGACCGAGCAACTCCTTGAAATTAATCCTCAAAAATGTGAGTTTCTCTGGCACGGTGGTGAACCATTACTGGCTGGTCTTGATTTTTTCAAAACAGCTATTGAGTTGCAACATCGCGCACAGAAAAATACTGAAAGTCAAATCAAAAACAGTATTCAGACTAATGGGGTTTTAATCAATCAAGAATGGGCCGAATTTTTCAAGAAACACGGTTTTACCGTCGGTATCAGTATTGATGGCTCCTCCCACATGCATGATCGCTATCGCACAAAAGCAGGAGGCAACGGATCATTCAAGGCGGTCATGCGAGGGATACAAACATGCCGAAATGAAGGCGTTCAGATAGGAGCCATCGCGGCCGTCACATCGTACAACGCTCAATTCCCCGACGAGTTGTATCATTTTTTTGTAGACAATGGGCTTAAGAAATTTTCACTCAATCCGGTGTTTGAGACCGATCGTGCCGACCAACTATGTGATTTTTCGGTTAGCAACGAATCCCTCACTGATTTTCTTAGTCGGATTCTTGAGCTTTGGTTACAAAACGATGATCCAGAAATAGAAATCCGTCAATTCACCGAACCGCTTGTCGGCATGCTTGGAGGACAAATCAAATCCTGCATCTATTCGGGTCTGTGCCGAATTTTCTTAGACATTCACCCCAATGGTAATGTGCAACCGTGCCACAGTATTAGAGGGGAAGTAAAAGTTTTAGGTAATATTGTAACTCACCACCTGCGCGACATCATCACCAGCGAACGATACGAGCAATTTTCGACCATTACGCTCAAACTTCCCACAGACTGTTTTGACTGCCGATGGTTCTCAGTGTGCCACGGCGGGTGTACGGATCACCGCAATGTGTTAGTGGATGGAAAACTGTACGAAAAATATATCCACTGCGATTCCCGAAAACGGATTTTTGAGATTCTCGATCAAGTGGTAAAACTTTCTTCAAACTAGAGGACACTAGAGCGACAAAATTAATTTGTCACTCTTTTTTTACCGCTTTTCTAGTATAATCGGCTATAAAATGTTAGGGTTATAGTAGATAATATGACAAAAAAATTTACCGATGAAGAATATGCAAAAATACTACCCAAAAAACAAGTCGGGACAGCGGTTTTGTTTTTTAACTCGAAAAAAGAATTGCTGATTATTAAACCTGACTATAAGGACAGTTGGCTCGTTCCTGGGGGAGCCACTGATGAGAATGAATCCCCTCTTAATTGTGCAATTCGAGAAACAAAAGAAGAAACCGGTCTTGACATCTTTGATTTACAATTAGTGGGTATATATTATGGACTCCCAAAGGGGGTGTTTACAGATTCACTTAAATTTATTTTTTGGGGGTGGTATATTAACTGAAAATCAGATCACCCAAATAAAGTTACAGCCTGAAGAATTAGAAGAATATATTTTTGCTGCTCCAGAAAAAGCCCTGCCTCTTTTATCTCCAAGCTTACAAAAAAGTATACCGGCTTCTTTAGAAGCCATCAAAAATAAAACGGTTGCCTATATAGAATAAAATGGATTTTCCATCTCGAACACAATCTTAGGTGTTTGATTATTTATATAGTTTGCAGAATATCACAGACTCTTTTCCATAATTTAAATTATAACACCAATCTTACTATTCTCCTATTCGTACGAATTAGAGAAGAGAAAGGATGGCCCGACTGGCACTGGGTAATGGTACCGCCAGTTTGTAGTAATATGAAAGACTACGTTGTTCATATTCAACAATATCAACGGCCTTGAGAACCGCCAAATGTTTGGAGGTTGATTTGAAAGAAAGCTTGATCGCTTCGGCAATGTCCCCAACTGTCGCCTCCTTGTTTTGCCTCAAGAACTTAATGATCGCCAGCCGACGCTTATTGGCCAAGGCCTTCAATTCTCTTTCTAGCTCCTTATTACTATTTGATTTCATAATACTCACAGCTTACCACTATTCGTTTATTCGCGCGAATTAGAGAAGATAAAATTGCTATTTAACTAACCTTCGATTAATCTTTTAAGCTAACCCAATATGGAGCTCATAGCGGTGGCGATAATTGCCATTCTCGATTTGCATTAATTGGTCGTGAGTCCCCTCTTCCACGATCTTGCCTTTTTCCAGCACCAGAATTCGATTAGCTTTACGCACCGTGGAAAGGCGATGGGCGATAATGAAAGTCGTTCGACCCGTCATCAGTTTTTCCAGCGCCTCGGTCACCTTGCGTTCGGTCTCGGAATCAAGGGCACTCGTCGGCTCATCCAAAATTAATATTTTCGGGTTGCGCAAAATCGCGCGCGCAATCGCAATCCGTTGTTTCTGCCCCACTGAAAGTTTAATCCCGCGTTCGCCGACAATCGTGTCATATCCAGTGGGAAACGCTTTAATGAATTCTTCCGCATGCGCTTCGCGCGTCGCGTGCTCAATATCTTCGCCAGAAGCTTCCGGCGAGCCGTAACTTATATTTGATTTGATGGTGTTATTAAAAAGAGCTACTTCCTGTGGCACTACGGCAATATTCTGGCGCAAGTTAATGAGCTGGAGCTGGCGCGTATCAATCCCGTCAATCAACACCCGACCTTTTGTTGGAAAATAATATCCGGAAATAAGAGCGATCGCGGTGCTCTTCCCGACTCCAGATTCGCCCACCAAGGCCACCACTTCGCCCACGCTGACTTTGAAATCCAGCCCCGCCAGCACTTCGGCTTGATTGGCTCCGTAGGCGAAAGAAACATTTTCAAAAGTAACCTCGCCGGAAAAATGGGTTGGAGTGATCGCATCTTTCGGTTCATAATTTTCTTCCTCGCCGGCAAAAATCTCTTCCGCTTGCGCCGCGGTCGTGATTCCATTTTGAATCGTTTGCCAACTATATCCCAGCGACACGAAAGGTCCGAAAAACATCAAGGCATAACCATTAAGTGCCACGAGTTCGCCGACTGTGATAACCCCACTTGAAATAAAATGCACCGAAAAAATAAAAACGGTAAATTGAGTGACGAAGACAATCAGTCGTTGGAAAAAACCGACATTACTCCAATGGCGCTCGATTTGATACCACAAGCGATAAGTTCTACTCAACAGTGACTCACGCACCGTCCGATCTTCATACTCCTCGGTCGTCGCTTGCTTGACACTCTCAATTTGCGTCACGGCTTGAGCGGCATCATCCCAACCTTCATTCCACGATTTATGCGCCGCCACATCAATCGCCGCAATCGGTATCAAAATTTTTGTCAACAGCGCCACATACAAAAGAACTCCGATCACTAAAATACTGGCGAGGAAGGTATTGATACTGGCGGCGAGGATGATCCCGATGATAATGCTAAGAAATTGTGGGGCGATATTTACCACGGTTCCGACGATGGCGGAAACTCGCCAACCGGCCATACTTATTTTTTGCATCACCCCGTTGATGTGAACATTTTTATGATACGCCAGAGGCGCGCGTAAAAGATGGGTAAATCCTTGCACTTGAATATTGAAATGGATTTCCGTATCGACCCGCCGGCGCAAACGATCCATAATCCAATCAATATTGTTGGCAATCAATTGAACTAATA
Source organism: Minisyncoccota bacterium (assembly GCA_020057185.1). Classification (GTDB taxonomy): domain Bacteria; phylum Patescibacteriota; class Minisyncoccia; order Phycocordibacterales; family JACOZG01; genus JAGVGK01. The sequence goes on from JAGVGK010000011.1 coordinate 5,139, forward strand.
CCCACACGCCAAGCAAAACGACCCACAGAGGCAAAGTGCTTGTGGTTAGTGTGCGCACACCTCGAGAAAGTTCGATGAGAGTATCGAAAAAACGCCCCGTGACATACGGCACAAAACCATTCGCGATCGCCGACACGATTCCCAAAATCACCAAGATCGTGAGTTCTTTTTTAAACGACTGGACATGTCGCCAGATGGCTCGCAAACCTTTTTTCATTATGCTAAACAGTAGCACAATCGGCTGTAAAATGTTAAGGTACTATCAGATTCGACTAATGTGGTCGAGAAATTGGTCTTCTATTTTAGGAGCAGAGAAAATGAGGAAACGGATGTGTTTGGTGTTTTTATTTGGAATGACAATGGCCGTCATCTCCTCGGGTTGTAATTCGAGTGTGGGGACAACCACTGGCGGAAGTTTCAGTAGTTGTTATGTTATTGGTTTTTCAAATCAAGACATAACAAGCATCTACGACGCGGCCATCATTGATCGGACCAATGGTTTTACTTATAATGAAGAAAACCAGGCGGCGACTAATGCTTGTATTGAGTCCTGCAACTACGAAGGAGTCTGCGCCAACGGCTGTGCTAGTTGCGCCAATGAAATCATCGCCGTTGCTTACTCTAAGTTACGGGAACAACCCGCCAAAAGTTCAATCAGCGAGAATCCCACTATTGGCATCATCATTAAAGACTTGCCATGAACCAAAACTACCCCCTTTGATCCTAGGATCAAAGGGGTTTTTGTTTATTATTTCACTTTTAAAAATTTGAGTTTACCTTTTTGCAAAACGGCGCCGGAGAGAACAAGATAATGAGGGTCGGTAATCACCGCGCCGTTTATTTTTACCCCACCTTGCTCAATTGTCCGACTAGCGTCTGATTTTGAAGACGCGAGTTTGGATTCAACCAAAACAGAAATCAAATCGTATTGATTTGGTTTGAACTCCGGCAAATTATCGGGAATCTCTTTCTTAGAAAAAGTGTTGATGAAATAATCTTCCGCCAATTTCGCGTCGGCTTCAGAATGATACATCCGCACGATTTCGCTGGCGAGCCTTAGTTTCAAATCACGGGGATTTTCTCCGGCTTTCAAACTTTGCTCGTACTCGCCGACCACCGGCATCGGCAGGCGCGTGAGTAAAGTGAAATATCTAATAATCAGCTCGTCGGGTAAAGACATAATTTTACCAAACATTTCATTCGGCGCATCGAGCAAGTTAATCGTGTTGCCGAAACTTGAGCTCATCTTCCGACCATCCAAACCTTCAATCAGCGGATTGGTGATGATATCTTGCGATTCTTGTCCATAAAGTTTTTGCACATCGCGACCGGTAAGCAGGTTGAAGCGTTGATCCGTCCCGCCAATCTCGACATCGGCTTTCACCTCGACCGAATCGTAACCTTGCATCAACGGGTACAATAACTCACGCAGAGAAATTCTTTTGCCAGCCTTCAACCGCCGACTGATATTCTCGCGCGAAATAAATTCGTTGAGCGAAAAACCGTCCGCCTGCCGACCGATGTCGAGGTAGTTTAATTTGCTAAGCCACTCGCTATTGTGACGAATCTCGGCTTGTTCAAGATCAATAATTTTCCCTGCCTGCTTGATGTAAGTCTGCAAATTCTCCTTGACCGTCTCGGCCGAGAGCATCGGCCGTTCGCTGTCTTTATCCGAAGTGTCGCCGATTAAACTGGTAAAGTCGCCGATGATAAAAATAACTTTGTGCCCCAACGCCTGGAAATCCCGCAACTTAAGCAACGGGATTGACCGCCCCAAATGGAGATTCGGGCTCGTCGGATCAATCCCCAACTTCACCCGCAGTGGTCTCCCCTCCCCCAACTTCCGCTCGAGATTGGCTCGATCAATAATCTCCTCCACCCCGCGTGTTAAAAGTTCTTCCATATTGATTCATAATAGCATAATTTCTGATAATTCTATAAAAAGCCGCCAGTGAAATTGTTTAGATTCCAACCAGCGGCGGTGTCAACACCGAGTGTTGACAGTAAACTAAATGGTCTGATGCTTACACCTCAACCCCGTCGTTTAATTGATATCCCGATTGTTGATACCCGGAGTATTGCTCACCGCATTTGCTACACTTAAGTTCTACGAAATATGTATCGAACCCTGTTTCATAAGAGTAGCAATCTGCAGTTTGAGCCTTGCCGTGAGTCGCCTCCCTGGACACGAATTCCCTAGATTTCTCCTTCCACTCATGATGAATTTCTGAACAAGAGTTGCACCTGCATTTTTCATCAAGTTTATGACCAACATTACGAATTAGTTTACATCGTGGACAAACACAGCCATTCCATTTATGTAAACCAACAGCACAAAGCAAATTCACCTTTTCACCATCCTTTCGTTTATGGTTTAATGCCAAGGTCCTTTCACTTTTCGCCAACAACAATTGACGATCTGTTTTTAAGCTAGCATAAAAATTTAAACTTGGCTACAACCCCTCGGCGCGAAGATCTTCGATAAGTTGGCGGGATTTGCGCGAGAGTTTGGGCGGGAGGTTGATGGAAACTTTGAGATAGAGATCACCGCGCCGACCGGCGCTCATCGGCACCCCGCGCCCACGGACCCGCAAGATCTCGCCGGGTGAAACACCTTCCGGAATCTTGACTGTGAGATGACCATCAAGTGTCTCCACCTTATATTCCGCGCCGAGCAAGGCATCGGAGAGTTTGACCGCCAGTGCCATCACTAAATTCTCGCCCTCGCGTTGGAAAATTTTATGCTTCTCGACATGAACTTTGACATAAAGATCACCAAGCGTTCCGCGCGCCACCGCTTCGCCCCGCCCGCTCAAACGAATCATCTCGCCATTCTGAATGCCCGCCGGAATCCCAATTTTAATTTCTTCATTGCGTTTGATCACACCGTGACCACCGCAAACCGAACATCTTTGCTCGGGCACTTCCCCCCGCCCGAGACAATTATTACATTCGCGCGCACTGGTAAATGAACCGAGGAAAGAACGCCGCGTCTCATGAACTTTGCCTTGACCGTTGCAAGTCGCGCACTTCTTCAGGCCAACGCCGGGCTCGCCCCCCATCCCTTTGCAATGTTCACAAACGCCAACTTTAGCAATCAGCACCGTCCGTTCACTGCCGAAAATAGCATCGGCAAAGGGAATCTGAATATCCACCGAAATGTCTCGCCCCCGCCGTCCGCCCGACCGACCACCACCACCGTTGAAAAAATCACCGAAGAGATCACCGAGATCGAATTGAAAGCCTTGACCCTGTCCCGCGGCATTCGTGAAATCACTGAAGTCCCAACCGCCAGCGCCTTGACTCGGTCCGGCGTCCGCGCTATTCCAACCGGCGCCATGCGTGTCATAAGCGCGCCGTTTCTGTTCATCGGACAGCACTTGATAGGCCTCGTTAATCTCCTTGAACTTCGCTTCATCCCCACCTTTTTTATCGGGATGATATTTGTGAGCGAGTTTATGGAAGGCCTTTTTAATCTCGTCCGTCGACGCGCTGTGCTCTAGACCGAGAAGATTGTAATAATCTTTGTTTGCCATAAATTATTTTGTCTCCGCGTCGCGGACCGGACCGTCAGTCGTTGGACCCTTATCATCTGGCGGTGGCGGTGGTCCGCCTGCGGCGGATTGCGCTGACGCTTTCGCCATCGCCTCGCCGATTTTCTGCATTTCTTGCGAGAGCTGATCGCTTGCCGTCTTCAACTCGGTAGCACTACCACCACGCTCTTTAATTTGTTTTAGTTCGGCAATTTTCGCTTCGACACCTTGTTTGATTTCAGCACTAATCTTATCACCAGCATCTTTAATCGCCTTTTCGGCAGTGTAAACAAGTTGATCCGCCAAATTGCGCGCCTCGGAGTCTTCCCGTTTCTTCTTATCCTCTTCGGCATGCAAATCGGCATCTTTTTTCATCTTTTCAATATCCTCCGCCGTCAAACTCGACCGCGCTTCCACGCGAATCGATTGTTCTTTGCCACTGGTTTTATCTTTCGCTTTAACATTCAAGAGACCACTTGCGTCCACATCGAAAGTGACTTCAATCTGGGGCATCCCGCGCGGTGAGGGTGGAATGCCATCAAGAATGAAGCGACCCAAGCTCTTATTGTCACTCGCCATCGCCCGTTCGCCTTGAACAATGTGAATCTCGACGGAGGTCTGATTGTCGGCGGCGGTCGAGAAAGTTTGACTGCGCGAGACCGGAATCGTGGTATTGCGTTCGACAATCTTGGTCGCCACGGCGCCCATCGTCTCAATCCCGAGCGAGAGCGGGATGACATCGAGCAACAAAACATCTTTGACATCACCCTGGAAAATGCCAGCTTGAATCGCCGCGCCCACCGCGACCACTTCATCCGGATTGATCGAGCGATTCGGTTCTTTATTAAATAATTTTTTCACCGCTTCGACGATCGCCGGCATCCGCGTCTGACCGCCGACCATAATCACTTCTTGAATCTCGGTAATTTTATAACCCGACGCGTCGAGCGCCCGTTTGGTAATTTCGATCGACCGATCAATGTATTCGCGCACCAAACCTTCGAGCGTCGCACGATTTAATTTAAGGAGAAGATGACGCGGACCGGAAGCGTCAGAAGTGATAAAGGGAATATTAATCTCGGTCTCCATTGTTTCCGAGAGTTCATGCTTCGCCTTTTCGGCGGCCTCTTTGAGCCGTTGAAGGGCGAGCGTATCTTTCGTCACATCAATCCCCGACTCCTTCTTATACTCATCAGCGATCCAACGAATAATTTTCTGATCGAAATCTTCACCCCCTAGATGCGAATCGCCGTCGGTGGATTTAACTTCAATACTCTGATCACCTTCGGCGGCAGTAATATCAAGAATCGAGATGTCGAAGGTGCCACCGCCGTAATCGTAAACAGCAATTTTTTCATTCTTCTTTTTATTAAAACCGTAAGCGAGCGCGGCGGCGGTTGGTTCGTTGATGATTCGGCGCACCTTGAAACCGGCAATCTCACCCGCATCCTTGGTCGCCTTGCGCTGGGAATCATCGAAATAGGCCGGCACCGTAATGACCGCCTCTTCAATCTTCTCGCCAAGTTTCGCCTCCGCGTCACGCTTCAGCTTCTGGAGAATCATCGCCGAGATTTCTTCCGGTCGATAAAATTTGTCCGTCTTCACCTTCACTCCGCCATCGTCGGATCGTTCAATCACAAAAGAGACGAGTTCGCGGTCGCGCTTGATGTTTGGATCTTCAAAACGGTGCCCCATCAGACGCTTGATGCCGGAGACGGTGTTGGCGGGATTAGTAATCGCTTGCCGTTTAGCCAGCAAACCCACCAGGCGCTCGCCGGCTTTCGACACCGCTACCACCGAGGGCGTCGTGCGCACCCCTTCGCTGTTCTCAATAATTTTCGGCACGCCCCCCTCGACATAAGCCATCGCCGAGTTGGTCGTTCCCAAATCAATTCCTAGTATTTTTGCCATAGCGATAAATTATGATTATTTATTATTTATTAAACGCGCCAACCTTGACTTGAGCCGGACGCAACACCTTCCCTTGCAAACGATACCCCTTCTTCATCACCGCCACCACTTGTCCGTCTTGATCTTCCTTATCTACCGCTACCGATTCAAGCGATTCGTGACTGGTGGGATCAAACGGTTCACCAAGCGGATCAATCGGTGCCAAGCCGTGATCTTTCAGAATCCCCACTAATTTCGTATAAATATATTCTACACCCTTCCGCCAATTTTCGCCAACCGCCTGCCACGCGGTTTGATTGGCAAAAGCCAGTTCGAAACTGTCGGTCAAGTCAAGGAGATCAAGAAGGAGCGCCTGGTTGGCAAATTGGATAATTTCCCCGCGCCGCGCTTCCGTCGCTTTCTCCAGATTAAGATAATCCGCCTTTAGTCTCTGCGAGAGCGTGAGATATTCTTGCTTGTCTAACTGACACTGTTTCAATTCCTCCCGCAACTTTTTCAATTTCGCTTCCGCCGTCGCTACATTCCCCTCCCCATCCTCCGGCACAAATTCTTCTACTTCTGTTTCGACTTCATCTCTCTTTTCTTCATTTTCATTATTATCATTATTCATATTTAAGAATCTGATCTTACTCCCTTTTCAAAAAAAGTCAAAGAAAAGAGGCCCCGTAATGAGGCCCCACAATTTAACGTCTTGTTATTGACGCCCCCAAAATTGCTAGGATGGAACAACGATTGGCTTTTTCAACCGGCATCGTTGTATTTGAATAGCTCTGACGGTTCTTCCTAGTTCTTGGGCAAGGACTCTGTTATGCGGGCGATTAAGAGATGTTATGCTATCGTTCTCCTCAATAGTCCACTCCGTTCTTGCATTTTCTTGGTTCATTTCTCCTTTTTTATAATTACGCGCCTTCCCAACATTCCAGCGTCGGCGATTTTTGTTTCGCCATTTCTTATTTGCTAAGTATGCCTTAGTCAAAAGATCCCCTTTCTATTTTCAGAGTCCAGCCGAAATCACGCGATTCGGCCCGCCTCACAATTCCACTGTCAGCTTAGCATATCTAGATTTAGAAGTCAACCCCGTTAGAGGTTTACCTCTAACGGGGTTAAGCTTTTAGCGCTTCGACCACTGTGGGGCTTTGCGGGCTTTTTTGAGACCGAATTTGCGGCGTTCTTTCATCCGCGGGTCGCGCGTGAGAAATTTCTTTTGCTTCAATGGCACCCGGAGTTCCGGCGTTATCTTAATCAAAGCGCGCGCGATACCGAGAGAGATGGCTTCGGCTTGCGAGTGAATCCCACCCCCGCGAACATGGATACTAATTGCCCATTTTTCGGTCATCGGTACCCCACCAGCGAAAACTAACACAAACGGCGACATTACAATCCGTTGTAAATCAACAATATGAAAATAGTTTTCGAAAGGCCGATCATTGATCAGAATCGTTTGTTTAACATTCGGCGTCAGGCGTACGCGAGCCACGGAAGTCTTGCGTCGACCGACCGCTTCGACATAACGAGCAACAATCTTAGTGGTCTTCTTTTTAGTGGTGGTAGTTGGAGTCATAAAAATAATTTAGGCCGTGACCGTTAAGTGTTTAAGAATCAGCCGGCGTAATTTATTGTTCGGCAACATCCCCTTCACCGCTTGGCGAAAAAGTTCTGGATAACCCCGTCGCAAAGCGAGATTGGCCATCGTCTCCGATTTCAAACCACCCGGATAACCAGTGTACCGACGATATTCCGTCTGAGCAAATTTCGCCGGCTGGATTTTTAGCTTCCCCACATTGGTCACGGTCACTAAAACGGCCGGCAGAATATATGGTCGAAAATTCGCTTCGCCCTTCCCGCGAAGAAGCAGGGCAGTGCGCGACGCGATCCGTCCCAATGATTCCCCCGTGGCATCAATCGTGTAATTTTTCATATTTAAACAAATTCAATTAACGCTTGCGGACTACCGTCCGCGAGCCGCGGCGGGAGTTTAGTAATCCGCGTATAACCACCAGCGCGCTTCAAGTAACGGGGCGCAATTTCGGTCATTAACTTTCGCATTGCTTCCGGTCGACCGAGACGAGACAAAAGCAAGCGACGATCCGCGAGTTGACCGCCCCGCGCGCGCGTCACTAGCTTCTCGATTAGCGGACGGAGTTCCTTCGCGCGCGCCGTGGTCGTCTTGATTTTGCCGTGGGCAATCAAGTTAACCGCCAGCCCCCGCAGGAAAGCTCGTCGCTGATTCGTCTCCCGCCCGAATTTCCGATTGTGATTACTGTGACGCATAATTAATCCTTGAGCGCGGTTCCCTGTCGACTAAGCACTTCCTTAATCTCTTTGATCCCTTTATCGCCGAGACCGTCAATCGCCAGGAGATCGGATTCATGTTTTCGCGACAAACCGCCGGCGGTTCGGATACTAGCGCCCGCCAACGCTTTCGCTACCCGCGCCGAGAAATCAAGATCCTCCACCCGCGTCTTGAGGAAATCATTATCCAATGCTTCGACTGCGCTATCAGCCTCGGCGCCCTTAGCCGTCTTGGTAATTTTTTTGGTTGGTGTTTCAACCTCCGCCACCGGCGCTTCCGTTTCCTTGAAACCAATAATCGCCTTGAGCTGGTTAATCATAATCTCGATTGATTTCTCTAACGCCAAATGCGGGGTGACACTACCGTCCGTCTCAATCGCCAAACGAAGCCGATTATAATCCGTCCGATCACCAACCCGCATATTTTCCACTTCATAACTCACTCGCCGAATAGGGGTGAACGAGGCATCAAGAATCATCGTGCCAATGGTCGGCGGGCGGGTATTCTGAAGCACTTCTTTCGGTACATAACCAATCCCCCGCTCGAGCGTCAACTCCGCTTTGAACTCCGCCCCCTTCTCGGTCAAAGTGGCGATCACCTGATCGGGATTGACCACTTCCCCTTGCCCGCCGATCTCAATATCACCCGCCGTCACCGTCTTCGCTCCCTTGATTGAAATAGTTGCCACTTGTGGTTCGTCACTCGCCAGCTTGAAATGAATTTTTTTCAAATTGAGAATAATCATAATGATATCCTCTTTCACCCCCTTCAAAGTTGTAAATTCGTGTGGCGCTCCTTCGATCTTCAACATCGTAATTGCCGTACCAATCATTGACGAAAGAATAATCCGACGCAAAGAATTACCGAGCGTCTGACCATAACCAGGGTAAAGCCCTTCAATTTCATAAATCCCCTTATTCCCCTCCTCGCTAATAATGCGAGGCTTCGAAGGCATAATAATATTTAAATCAATCATAAAAAATTATTTATTATTTAGACTCGACTATAAAAATCAATAATGGCGCTAAGGTTGAGATTCGACTCGGTTTCCTCCAACGCGGGTTTAGCAATCACTTTGGCTTCTCGATCCGCTGTGTAGAGAAGCCACGCTGGTGGTTCGTATTCCTTCAGGCGCGTCGCCACCTCGCGGAAAACTCCGTTGTCACGACTCTGAACTCGGATACTAATAATGTCACCGACCGTTACCACGTACGACGGGATTGTCACTCGTCCGCCATTCACCAAGATGTGACCGTGACTAACCACTTGTCGGGCGAAAGCGCGCGACGGCACGAAGCCCAAACGGTAAACCACATTATCTAAACGCGATTCGACCAACTGACCGAGGTTGACGAGCGGATTGCCAGTTTTAATCATCTGACTGCGCTTCACATAACTTCGGAATTGGCGTTCATTGACACCGTAGGTGTAGCGGGCTTTTTGTTTCTCCCGAAGTTGAGTGCCATAATCCGACGCCGATCGTGAACGGCGACCAGTCGTCTTGCCGGCTTTGGCCGCGCCCGTGCTAGAAATCGCAAACTTGGTCGTTTGGCATTTAGGAAAAATTCGTTCTCCCAGTCGGCGGCAAATTTTAAATTTTGGTCCAGTTTTCATCTTAAATATTTAATTAGACCCGTCGAGGTTTCTTGGGTTTCGGCCCATTAAAAGGCACCGGTGTCGCATCTTTAATTGCGGTTAAAGCAATTCCCTTCCCGGCAAAAGCGCGCATCGAGGATTCTCGGCCAGAACCAACACCCTTGATGACCACTTCCACTTCTTTAATTCCCATCCCGCTAGCTTTGTCGGCCATCAGCTCACCTACTTTGCCGGCCGCGAAAGTGGTGCCCTTCTTGGCGCCCCGAAACCCCAGCGCGCCACTCGATGACCAGGCCAAAGCTTGTCCACTACCGTCAGTTAAGGTCAACTTTGTATTATTGTAAGTTGATTGAATATATAGAATACCGTGAGTAAACTTCTTTTTCGAACCAGAAGTAGATGTCGCCTTGGGGGCGTCGGTGGTAGTGCCAGCTTGAGCAACAATGCGTTTCTTACCCATAAATGATTATTTCTTCTCGACCTTCTTGCGACCAGAACCCATCGTCTTCCGAACATTACCTCGGCGAGTGCGGGAATTAGTGCGCGTTCGCTGACCGCGCGACGGCAAACGACGAGCGTGACGCGAACCGCGGTAAGATTTGATATCAATCAACCGTTTGACGTTAGCCCCCACTTCGCGTTTGAGGGCCCCTTCGAGCTTGCAAGTTTCCAACGCGTGACGAATCCGATTTTCCTCTTCGGCCGTGACGGCGGGTGGTTTAATATCACGCGCCACTTTCGCCTCGGCTAAAATTGTTTGCGCGCGACTCCGACCCACCCCATAAATATAGGTGAGGGCGACATCGAGTCGTTTCGTATCCGGAATAGTGATGCCAGCAATACGCATAATAATAATTCAGGCCTGCTTTTGTTTGTGCTTAGGCTTGTTAGGACAAATAATATATAAGTGACCCCGCCGACGAACCATCCGACATTGGGCACACCGCTTTTTGATTGTTGATCGAACCTGCACAAGAACAAAAAGTTAAAAATTTATAAACGCTTCGTAATTCTACCCTTGCCTCCATAGGGATCCAGAAGGACTTCCACTCGATCACCGACCAAAACCTTGATGCGATGATAACGCATCTTACCCGCCAAATAAGCAAGCAATTCCCCGCCCGAATCAAGGGCCACCCGAAAAAGGATATTGGGGAGAGCCTCCAGCACGACGCCGGGTGTCGGTTCGCTTAACTTAATTGCCATTGGGGATATCGCGCTGATTGGTCGTGGTAGACATCTTAGCAGAGGGTGTTTCGGCCGTCAAGCCTGCCTTGTCGGCAGACAGGCCTATCCGTTTAGGGTCAGTCGGGAAACGAGTCAGCCACGGTGGTTTGAAGGCGACCGTCGAATTTATGATGTTCGGATATTTCACAAACACTGCCTGATAATCACGCGTGCTTCGACCAAGCAAATCGTTGACTAACGCCGTTTGATCAAACAACCAAATCAAAACGCCTTCGCCTGTCAGAGTAAAATTAAACTCGGTTAATTGTTGCGGATCAGTCCAAGCCCCAATGGCACGAAAATCCAGCTGATCAAGATTCTCAAACAAAACCGGTGCGCCATCATAAGTCGGGAGAAGCCGGCGGGCTAAAACTTGACTCAACTCGGCGCGCGAAAAGATTGGCACCACTAACTCCGCTCGACGAGAGAGCGACACTTGTTGTCCAGCCGAAACATCGGTGGTACTCGCCTCGCTCGCCTCGTCGGCGGACGGGCCCAGTCGCCAAAAAACATTACTCGGGTACCAAACATAATCATCAAGACTCTGCCCCACTGCTTCGGCGAGCAGTCGCTCCTTCAGTCGGCGCAGAAGTTCCGCCTCGGCTGTCGATCGAACAGATTCGCTGACCACCCGTCGTTCGCCAACAAAACCACCAGCAAAAACTCCGACCGTGCGAGCGGTAATTATTTTGAATCGAGAATCATTCTTGAAACCGGGGATAGTGAAAGTTGATCGCGTCCCGTTATAATTCGGCCCGGGTTGATCGGCAACAACCTTCACCGTCAGCTCCCCCGGTTTAATCACACCTCCGACCAAAGTATAGCCGGGAATA
>JAGVGK010000007.1 GCA_020057185.1 Minisyncoccota bacterium
CCAGTTTTTATTTTCATATAATTTTATACGATTTCCGGAGCAAGCGAAGCGATCTTTTGAAATCCGCGTTCGGCAATCTCTCGCGGAATCGGCCCGAAGATTCGACCGCCAATCGGTTCCAATTTTTCCTTTTCAATAATCACCACCGCGTTCTCATCAAAGCGGAGATACGAACCATCAGCTCGACGGAAGGGCTGGCGTTGGCGAACGACAATCGCCCGTACCACATCCTTCTTCTTCACCGCCTTCTTAGGTTCAGCGGTTTGGATCGACATTACGATGATATCACCAATTCGAGCATAGCGTCGGCGCGACCCGCCAAGCACCTTGAACACCCGACCGAGCTTGGCACCAGTATTATCAGCGATTTTAACAATGGTTCGAGGTTGAATCATATAACGATAAAAGATTTTCGGCGGGACATCGGGCGAGTCTCTCTAATTTGAACCTTAGCGCCCAGCTGACACTTGCCCGTCTCATCGTGAGCGAGATAGCGTTTGTGCCGGCGAAGATATTTGCCGTAAACAGGATGCTTAACTTGCCGTTCCACTTCGACCACGACGGTTTTATTCATCTTGGTAGAAACGATCACACCGGCGAGAGTTCGAGGATGAGTAAGATTAGAAATCATAAAATTAAATTATTCTCGGCTAACAATCATCGTCTTGAGCGGTAACTTCGACCCGGCCTTACGCAACACATTACGCGCGCTCGCTTCCGAAAGACCGTCAACTTCAAAGAGCACCCGCCCGGGCCAAACTTGAAATTCGTAACCTTGCGGATCGCCTTTGCCTTTACCCATCCCGACTTCTGCCGGCTTCGCCGTGAAGGGCATATCGGGAAAAATTCTAATCCAGAATTTGCCCGTCTTCTTCATCTCACGAGCGATCACTTTGCGCGCCGACTCAATTTGGTTAGAGCGCACGCGTCCGGGGGTCTCGGCCTTCAGCCCATGCGAACCGAAAACGACCGCCAACCCCCGCGTCTCGAAACGCAGACGCTTGGGATTGCGTCTCATGGTATGCCATTTTCGGAATTTAACTTTTTTAGGGAAAAGCATGGAAGTTAATTTAAGTTTTTCATTTTGCGTTTTGCGTTTCAAAGATGTCCCCGCGGTAAATCCAAACCTTAATCCCAATCACGCCGTAGGCAAGATACGCTTTCTCTTTAGCAAAGTCAATGTCGGCGCGGAGAGTTTGTAAAGGTAAGCGACCTTTCTTAACCGTCTCGGTCCGCGCAATATCCGACCCGCCGAGCCGACCGGCCACCGTCACTTTTATTCCCAACACCAATTTACTCGCCATCGCTTTTTCAATCACTTGTTTGACGACGCGTTTGAAAGGCAGACGCTTCTCGAGTCCTTCCGCCACTACCGCGGCCGCGAGCGCGGCGTGCGTCTCGGGATGTTTAACTTCTTCGATGTCAAGTTTAAAATCTTTGGGAATATCAGCTTTAATCCCCCGAAGAAGTTTCAAGAGATCGTCTTTGAGTTTGACCGCGCCTTCGCCATTCCGACCGATAATCAGACCGGGGCGCGCTGTCTTCACAATAATCCGATAAACCGTTCCGCCCCGTTCGATCTCCACGCGATCGACAAAAAAACCACGCAACCGTTTCTCCAAATACTCGCGGAGTGAGATGTCGGCTTTAAGATATTGCTGATATTGACCCGGCCCACCTGGTCGGCGACGAGGCAAAGCAAACCAGCGAGACTGCCAGCCTCGGATGGTCGCTAAACGATGAGAATATGGATGGACGCTGTGGCTCATATTTATGTTTTAAGTTTTTCGTTTTTAGTTTTAAGTTTGACTGTGACATGGCTGGTTTTGCGTTTGATGGGGAAAGCTCGACCATGTGCGCCGGGTCGAGAGCGCTTGAAAACCATTCCCTTCCCCACCGCAATTTCTTTGATATAAAGATCTTCGCGCTTCAGCCCGGGCTCCTTATTAAGAGCGTTGGCAATCGCCGACTGAATCAAGTTGGCAATCGGCAACGACGCGCGTTTGGGCAAGAAACGGAGATGAATAATCGCCTCCTCCACGGACTTGCCCCGCACTAAGTCAATCACTAGACGAACTTTGCGGGGAGCTTGATGATAATTTTGCAGTGAAGCGCGCATAAATTTATTACGGCTTCTTAGCAGCAGGCGCTGACGCCGAAGCAGTAGCCGTTGGCGTTGCCGTGGTCGCCTTAGCAGCCGCGATTTCGGCCTCCTTCTTCTTCTGTTCTAATTCCTTTTGCATTTTACCACCGTGGCGAACGAACTTGCGGGTCGGCGAGAATTCCCCGAGCCGGTGACCGACCATTTCCTCGCTCACCAAAACTTCAAGGTGATCCTTGCCATTATGAACACCGAAGGTGAAGCCAACCATCTCGGGACTAATCTGACTCCGGCGCGCCCATGTCTTAACCACCCCCGCTTGCGCCGGTTTCTTCCCATTGATTTTCTTCAATAATTTCGGGTCCACATAGGGACCCTTTTTTAGCGAACGGGTCATTGTAAACAAACAAGGCGACACCCTGAACTCAAAGGTGTCACCTTTGATCTGTATGCCAGAGATGTTAGCAGATAAGCCCTCCGCCTGTCAAACAAAAATCATTTAATCAGAGTGGGGCAAAATGTTCACAATAATATAAGTATCGCCGTCTATCTGAAAATAAAACCGAAAATGATCATCGACGGGTGTCTTATATCGGTAAGCAAATAGGTGAGTTGTTTATAAAACTTTTCTTCAACCACCGCTGATCACACAAAAAAACGATCCCCTCCGCGGCCGTGGCAAAAGGACCATGAATTTTACCTTCGCGGTATTCCTTCATAGCAATTGCCAATTCGCGATCAATTTTCGGATCGTGTTCAATGGTTTCCTTGACCGAATCAGACACCAATTGTTCGTAATCACGGCGCGGGAGCACGATTAAATCATCTTGACCAATTAAAGATTTAGGAATGGTTAGAGTTTGCATCCCTATCATCTTAACACAAAAGATGATCCTCGACTACTTCTTCTTCGTTCGGCGAGTGACAACGAAACGGTTGGAATATTTCTTGGCGCGACGGGTTTTGCGACCGCCGGTCACTTTGCCCCACATCGTCTTCGGGCGTTTCGTGCCACGACCTTGACGACCTTCGCCACCGCCATAGGGATGATCCACTGGGTTCATCGCCGAACCACGCACAGTCGGCCGAATTCCGAGCCAACGCGAGCGACCAGCTTTACCAAGATTGACTAATTTTTGCTCTTCATTAGAAACCAAACCGATTGACGCCCACGCCAGTTCATTGATCTGCCGAATCTCGCTCGAGGGCAAACGGACACTCGTGTAACCCGCATCATTAGATAAGACTTGCGCGAAATTGCCCGCCGAGCGCACGAGTTTGGCGCCACCGCGCGGTTGGAGTTCGAGATTGTAGATAAAAGTACCAACCGGAATTTTCTTGAGTGGTAACCGATTGCCGGGCGTCAATGGAGCATCTTCCGACACGATGAAAGGATCACCGACTTTGACCGTACCGGGCAGAAGGACATAACGGCGAACACCATCACGATAGAGCACGAGTCCGATGAAACCAGAACGATTGGGATCGTATTCGATCGTCTCGATTCGCGCTTCAATGCCAACTTTGTCGTAAACAAAATCAATCTCGCGAAACCGCCGTTTATGCCCACCACCCTTGTGGCGGACAGTAATTCGGCCGAAATTATTCCGACCGACGGCGCGCTTGCGTCCATAAGTCAAAGATTTCTTCGGCCGATCGGTCGTCAAAAGCTCCCGATAGGGAAGGGTGGTCATCTGGCGCCGCGAGGGGCTGGTAGGATTATATGATTTCATAATTCGATTTTATCACCCGGTTTCAAATAAACCAACGCTTTCTTAAATCCGCTTTGAGAGCCCGTCTTGCCTCGAGCGAAAAACCTTCGATCCTTGACGACATTCATATTAATTTTAGTCGGCGTCACTTTATACTGCTCAATAATCGCCCGCCGTACCATCAGCTTATTGGCACTAGGTTTGACGACAAAAGTGTACACCGGCTGATTCATTGAAACTCCCGCCGTTGATTTCTCCGTCACCAGCGGTCGGCGGAGAATAAGTGAATTTTTATCTAATTTTTTTTCAGTTGGGGTTGGTTTAGACATATTATTATTTTGACTTTGACATTGACGTTGACGCCACCGCTCGGCCAGCGAGCGAAGCGACGCTAGCTTCCGGATCGGTTAGCACCAGATATTGATAAGTAAGCACATCGAGTGGATTAAGATTGCGCACTTCATCAATGCTCACCGATTTGATATTCCGAAAACTTTTTGTTACCGCCTTGCTCGAATGCGGACCAGCGATCAACGCTCGTCGACCGCGCGCGTAGAGCAGAGCCGGGATCTTGATCGCCGTCGCCAAATTCTTCAACATCGCCATCGCTAATTTGGTTTTGGGTTGGTCAATGTCCAACCGATCGAGGAAAATAAGTTCGCCGTCGCGATATTTCGCCGAGAGTGCCGTGTATAAAGCTCGGATTTTCATTTTCTTATTGATTTTCTGACCATACACGCGCTCGGCGACTGGACCATGGGTCACGCCACCCTTCCGCCAAATCGGTGAGCGGGTTGAACCATGTCGAGCGCGACCGGTCCCCTTCTGTCGCCAGGGTTTCTTCCCGCCGCCACTTACTTCACCGCGATCTTTGGCATGGGCTAAACTTAATCGCTTCCCTTCTTGCATTCCCACCATCACTTGATGAACCAAATCGGGATTCCACGATACACCAAACACGGCCTTGGGTAATTTTACCGAGCCAACCGTTTCTCCTTTTTGATTGTAGACTATGGATTCCATTATAGCTTCCTTAATTCAATTTTCGTCCCGCGACGGCCGGGAATCGCCCCGCTAACAATCACTTCTTTTTTAGCTTCATCGACGGCGAGGATCATTAGGTTGCCGACTGTCACTCGATCACCACCCATGCGACCAGCCATGCGAATTCCCTTCGCTACTCGCCCACCGGCGCGACCACCGCCACCGCCAATCGCGCCCGGTTCGCGCTCGGAATGTTTCTGACCGTGGCTCCGTGGTCCGCCGTGGAAACCGTGCCGTTTGACCACCCCCTGGAAACCTCGGCCTTTCGAAATCCCGCTCACCGCGACCCGATCGCCCACCACTAACTCCGACATGTTGGAAGTCGGACTTCCACTTGGAAGTCCGACTTCCAACTTCACGACCGTCGCTCCACGAACGACACCCTTGTCGTCAAAAATTTGCGTCATTGTTTTTTTTGCACCAATAATCTTCATGTTATTTTGAGTTTTTTGTTTTTAGTTTTGCGTTCTTCAGATCATCTTCACATCAATATTCACCCCCGACGGCAAATTAAGCGTCGTTAAATGTTCAATAATCTTGGGCGATGGATTTTGAATATCAATCAACCGTTTATGGATTCGCATCTCGAATTGCTCCCGCGCGTTCTTGTGGACAAAAGCGCCTCGATTGACGGTGTATTTCTTGATCTCCGTTGGCAGAGGAATCGGCCCTTCAACGATACCATCGTAACGCAGAGCCGTGTCTACAATCTGTTTGACTGATGCGTCAAGAATCTTGTGTTCGTAGGCCGCAACGCGAATCCGAATCTTTTGAATCTGATCCGTCACTTCGGGCTTCTTTTTTTTCTTATCAATCTTCACTGCCGTGGCCATAATGGTTGATTAAGCAATCACCTTGGTCACTACTCCCGCACCGACGGTCTTACCACCTTCGCGAATGGCGAACCGCATCTTTTCCTCCAACGCCACCGGCGCCATCAGCTTGACTTTGAAGGTCACGGTATCGCCGGGCATGACCATCTTAACTTCTTCGGCGAGAGTCACTTCACCGGTCACATCGGTCGTCCGAATGTAGAATTGGGGCTTGTAGCCAGTGAGAAAAGGCGTGTGGCGACCACCTTCTTCCTTCTTGAGAATGTAAACTTCGGACTCAAACTCGGTGTGGGGCGTCACGGAACCAATTTTAGCGAGGACCTGACCGCGCGTGACATCTTCCTTCTTCGTCCCGCGGAGCAAAACTCCGGCATTGTCACCGGCAATCCCTTCGTCGAGTTGCTTATTAAACATCTCGATTCCCGTCACCGTCGTCTTGGCGGTTGGTTTGATCCCAATAATTTCCACTTCTTCGCCCACCTTCACCTTGCCTCGTTCAATCCGTCCAGTCACCACCGTACCCCGACCTTCAATCGAGAAAATGTCTTCAATCGGCATGAGAAATGGCTTATCGATCTCGCGGACCGGTGTGGGAATATAAGTATCGAGCGCGTCAACGAGAGCCAGAATCTTCTTCGCCCATTCATCCTCGGCCGTCTTGGCTTCGAGCGCCTTCAGCGCGGACCCCCGAATCACTGGCGCATTATCGCCATCATATTGATATTTGGTGAGTAGTTCGCGCACCTCGGCTTCGACAAGATCAATCAATTCCGGATCATCCACCATATCCACTTTGTTTAAGAAAACAACAATTTTCGGCACACCGACTTGGCGGGCCAAGAGAATGTGTTCGCGCGTCTGGGGCATCACACCGTCTGTCGCCGCGACGACAATCACCGCGCCATCCATCTGGGCGGCACCGGTAATCATGTTTTTGATATAATCGGCGTGACCGGGTGCATCAATGTGCGCATAGTGCCGAGTGTCGCTCTCGTATTCGTTATGCGAAAGCGAAATAGTAATCCCGCGCGCCTTCTCTTCCGGCGCGGAGTCAATCTGGTCAACGGTCTTAACTTTCGCCTTTTTACCAGCCAAAGTTAAAACATGTAAAATCGCCGCCGTGAGGGTAGTCTTGCCGTGGTCAACGTGACCGATAGTGCCGACGTTGACATGGGGCTTAGAACGATCAAATTTTTCTACCATAATTTTTGATAACTAACTTAATAATGTTGTCTATCCTAACAGAAGCGAATTATTAGTCAAGCGTTCCGTATGTTATTATCCTAACCAATGATCCTCGCCACCCACGCCATTACTGGAGTCGCGCTTGCGACGATAATGCCTGATCGGCCGTTCATGGCTTTCACGACTGGCGTCGTTAGTCATTTCCTGCTCGATGCCATTCCGCATTGGGATTATGACTTGCGCTCCAAACGAGAAGATGAAAATAATCCGCTTAATAACGATATGATTATCGGGCGCGATTTCTGGTTCGATTTAATCAAACTCGGCGCGGACACTTTTCTTGGTCTCGGTTTGGGCTGGATTTTCTTCCAATCTTTTTTCCTCGACCACGGCTCGCTAGGTCTTCTCACTTTCACCGCCGGCGCCATTGGCGGCCTACTTCCCGACGCCCTTCAATTCGCTTATTTCAAACTTCGTTCCCCGTCGCTCACCGCGATCCAACGCTTCCACTATTGGATCCACGCCGATCATGAGAAAAAGCTTGAACCGGCGATTGGCGTAATCTCTCAAGCTTTCCTCGTTGCGGTAATTATCTCTGCCGTAAAATTTATTTTGTGAACTGGAAGGTGGAGAAAAGGTTATTCGTTATAAGCAGTCGCGGCAATATCGAATGTCTCGTTACTTTTATCACAAACATTAGTGTCAAGTACACAAATTGACAACCAGTAACGGCCTAAATCTAAGTTATCATTGACTACCCATGAAATACGAACCAGTGCCAGGAACATTATTTGCAATAGTTATAATGCGACTAATATCCTGAGGGTAAATCTCCCCACCCTCGTCACGACAAGACTGATTGGCCGAATAAGTTACCAAAGAAATAGCAACCAGACCATTATCACCAACTCGCCATTTAATTGTTCGGGTTGATCCAATGGTCCATTTTTCCCCACCATTTGGCGAAATTAGCTGAAGTTTTTGGGATTTCTGACTCCAGAGATACGCCCCGCCGGCGAGAATGATTAAAATGACGATGATTAATCCCGCGCTCCCGAAACCGCGTTTGGTATTTGGCATGATTTTCTTCATATAATTAATTTATCGATGACGCTGTCACGGCTTGGAAATTAAGCATCACTGGCAGTTGTTTCTTTTTTAATTTCAAGCCAAATTGTCGCGGAAAATGTTTAGAAGCGTCTAGAACTTCTAGCCCGATAATTTTACCCTTTTGCCCGTAGTCGAGAATAATCCCGGGCGACACTTCATCACTCTCATGATAACGCTCCTCGTTGAAACGAAGATAGAGAGCATCTATTTTTTTATCGTAATGGAATTTCATAAATACTTTTTAATTTTTGAGGTATAGAAAGCGGTTACAATCTCCCTAACTAATAAAGTTTCTTCGTAAATAACAATGAGTAAATACTCCTTTCCTTTTCGCTCTTTTATTTTCAGTGTCTGAAACCGACCGTTAGGTTGTCGAGTAACGTTGTCCGGTTCCCCTATCGCTTCTAAAACCTCTCGTTCAGAAATTTTCCGCTCTATCAACTGCCACCTAGCGTGCGAACTGAAAACAGTCTTAACCATAACAGATTGCTTTCATCCTAACATCCTTTACCTCCAGCGACAAGCTGACCTAGATTTTTATCTATTGTCTCGCCTCGATGATTTTTTGGGCCCTAAATCCGCCAGCGGATCGGGCGTAAAATAATTGAACTTATTGTCTGGATTCAATTATTTTATTAGCCACGGCTTGCGGCACGGCGAGATAACTGTCGAATTCCATCGTGAAGGTGCCCCGTCCTTCGGTCATCGAGCGGAGTTGGGTAACATAACCAAACATCTCGGCCAGCGGGACTTTGGCGCGGACGACCTTGAGGTGTCCGCGATCTTCCATATTTTCAATCTGCCCCCGTCGACCGGAGAGATTGCCGGTGATGTCGCCCATCCACTTCTCGGGCACCACCACTTCTACCTTCATCACCGGTTCAAGAATCACCGGCCCGGCGCGCTTGGCCGCGTCTTGGAGAGCCATCGAGCCGGCGAGTTTGAACGCGAGCTCCGACGAATCCACTTCGTGATAAGAACCATAAAAAAGTTCGCACGAAAGATTGACGATCTGGTAACCCGCCAGAATCCCGCGATCGAGACCTTCGCGCACCCCCTTTTCCACCGCCGGAATATATTCTTGCGGAATCACTCCGCCCTTAATGCTATTAATAAATTCGAAATCCGCTTCGCGCGTGACATTTTTCGGTAACTTTTTCTTCTCTGAACCCTCGGGCAATGGCGCCATCGGTTTAACCCGTAACTTAACATGTCCATATTGTCCCTTCCCACCGGACTGCTTGATGTACTTGTGTTCGGCTTCGGCTTCTTTGGTAATCGTTTCGCGATAAGCCACTTGCGGTTGACCGACATTCGCCCCGACACTAAACTCCCGCTTCATCCGATCGACAATAATCTCAAGATGAAGCTCGCCCATACCGGAAATAATTGTCTCGGCCGTCTCGGGATCGGATTTAATTCGAAAAGTTGGGTCTTCGTCAGACAATTTTTTCAGCGCCATCCCCATTTTTTCCTGATCCGCCTTCGTCTTCGGTTCAATTCGCAAAGAGACCACCGGCTCGGGGAAAATAATCCGCTCAAGAATAATCGGATTTTTCTCATCACAGAGCGTGTCCGAAGTGGTTGTATCTTTCAACCCGACCAGCGCGGCAATTTCACCGGCGTAAACTTTCTTTACTTCCTCGCGTTGATTAGCGTGCATCCGCAGAATCCGACCAACTCGTTCGCGTTCATTCTTGGTCGCGTTATAAATATAAGAACCCGCTTCGAGCGTGCCCGAATAAACGCGGAAGTAAGTGAGTTGACCGACATACGGATCAGTTTGCAATTTGAAAGCGAGCGCGGCGAAAGGCGCATCGTCGGCTGGCGGGCGCGTGATCTCGTCACCGGTGGCTGGATCAATGCCTTTGACTGGCGGGATGTCGAGTGGCGACGGCAAATAATCCACCACGGCATCGAGCACTAATTGCACGCCTTTATTCCGCAACGCTGAACCGCAGAAAACCGGCACAATCGTCCCGGCGATCACCGCCCGCCGCAGAATCACTTTCAGTCGTTCTACCGGCACGGTCTTCCCCTCCAGATATTCATTCATCGCCAGGTCATCTTCACCGACAATCTTCTCCACCAACTCGTGATGATATTTCTCGGCGGTCGCTTGGAGTGCCTCCGGAATTGGCACCACCTTCACCTCTTTTCCCAACTCGCCCTCGAAGTGATAGCCGGTCATCGTTAGCAAATCAATCACGCCGATATGGTTCGATTCTTCGCCAATCGGTATTTGGAGACGCACCGCTTTTTTCGTCAGTCGTTCTAAAATTGTTTTATAGCAGAATTCAAAACTTGCCCCGATCCGATCCATTTTATTAATAAAACAAATTCGCGGGACATGATATTTATCAGCTTGGCGCCAAACCGTTTCGGACTGCGGTTCCACACCGGCGACACCGTCGAAAACGACGACCCCACCATCGAGCACCTTCAGCGAGCGTTCCACTTCTACCGTGAAGTCCACGTGACCGGGTGTGTCAATAATGTTGATGCGCACCCCCTTGGACAACAAGGACTTACCTTGAGAATCTGAATCTAAAGGTGAGTCCTTGCTGGCATGAGCATAAGTGGGAATCCAAAAAGCCGTCGTCGCGGCGGCGGTAATCGTAATCCCGCGCTCGCGTTCTTGTTCCATCCAGTCCATCGTCGCTTCGCCCTCATGCACCTCACCGATTTTATGCGAGACGCCAGTGTAATAGAGCACGCGTTCACTCACCGTCGTCTTGCCCGCATCAATGTGAGCAATAATGCCGATGTTTCGAACCCGATTAAGCGGATAGTCGCGATCCATAAAAAAGAACTATCGAAGAGTTGGGATTGTCGGCCGAGTATTAGTCCGCGCGAAGTGAGCGAAGGCGCGGTTGGCTTCAGCCATCTTGTGTACATTCTCTTTCTTCTTCACCGCTTCACCATCGTTCTTGCTTGCCAAAATTAATTGATCGGCGAGACGGCGTGCCATCGGCGCCCCCTTCTTGGATCGCGCCGCTTCGAGCAACCAGCGGAGAGACAAAGCGAGACGGCGCTTGGGCGTGACTTCGTGCGGAATCTGATAGTTCGCTCCGCCGACTCGACGTGAGCGAAGCTCGGTGTGTGGTCCCGCATTCTTAAGCGCTTCTTCGAAAACTTCCAACGGCTCTTGTTTAGTTTCTTCCTTAATATGATCAAAAGCGTCATAGGCAATTTGCGTCGCCGTCGCCTTCTGACCGCGGTGCATTAAATAATTAATCATCTTCCCAATCTTGAGCGATTGATATCGTTCATCGGGACCTGAAACTTGAGCGTTAGTTACTTTTCGTCTCATGATTATTTCGCCGCTTTCGGTCGCTTCATCCCGTAGAGTGACCGACTCTGACGTCGACTCTCCACGCCGGAGGCGTCCAACTTACCGCGGATAATATGATAACGGACGCCGGGCAAATCTTTCACCCGACCACCACGCACGAGCACGACCGAGTGCTCCTGCAAATTGTGACCGATGCCGGGAATGTAGGCGGTCACTTCCATCCCGTTCGTGAGCCGAACGCGGGCAATTTTCCGAATCGCCGAGTTCGGCTTCTTCGGCGTCGTCGTCTTAACCTGCACGCACACTCCCCGCTTGAAGGGCGACGGGTAGAAAATCGGCTGGTTCTTGAGCACATTGAAACCGCGCGCCATGGCGACCGAGCGCGTCTTCCGCCGTTGCTGTTGGCGTGACCGTTTAATTAATTGATTGATTGTCGGCATGGTTTAAACATTTAAACACTTGAACCACCACTCTAATATATTAGCGCGAAGTCTGCAAGTGAGATAAATTTAATAAAGCACACCGCCATTTTCCAAAAACAAAAACTCAACACCAATATATCCTAAAAGAACCACCAGATAAATAGACCTACACAAATTACTTGACCTACCATCGCATATAAAATAGACATGGAACAAAGGGATTTTAAAAACATGCTCATATTTGATTTAATGCAGAACCAAGTCTATCTGACTTAACCCAATGGCGAGTGAATAGATCCACCAATCCTGTTGCCAAAACAGAAGATGGAATCCACAGATACGCTTGATTTAACAGAACCCCCGACAGTAGAGTAAGCCCTGATATTACTATTGCCGAATTTATTCGCATGTAATTTCTTTTTGCATAACTCAAACATAACAAAAAAATAAATAATTGTCTAACCAAATCACGGGGAGGCAACGCCTCCCGCAATTAGCCATTATATTTCATCCAATCAACCACAAATTCTTCGAAATTAATATCGTTAGTAAAATAATCGGGGAAAGCGCTAGGATTTAGAATCGTTTTTTCTTGACGTTGGCGACCGAGGTAATCGTGATAACTTGAGTAAGTGTAATCGTCTAAAAAAGTTTTAGCAGTAGCAACATTTTGCACTATTTTATCAGGCCAACCGTCAGGATTAGAAATCTTAACTGGATTAAGATGAATATACGCGTAGAGATATTGTAAATACGGATCATTGTCGACATGGGTTGCTTGAAAAGGTCCCTCAAATAATTTCCCCGTTCGTTTATGTTTCAAATTAAAATACGAAGAATAGCCAGTTAGAAGCTTCTGCATAAAAGTTGTGATTCCCCCTTCTTTCTTTTCTCTCACTAACAAATGGAAATGGTTCGGCATCAAACAATAAGCCCCAATATCAACTAGAGTTTCCGAACGCTTCTGTTCCCAAACCTCACTAGACCATTGATGCAAATCACTTAAATGGATTGGTCCAGAAGAATTGGCCGCATAAAGTAAACAGATAAATCTCTGGTAGTCGCTATCAGTGAGGAAAATTTTGCGCTTATCGTTTCCTCGACTGTATAAGTGATAAAACTCGTTGATTCCAAAAACAACTTTTCTTACCGACATATGTTTAATCTTATCACAAACAGTCTGCGGGAGGCAACGCCTCCCGCAATTAGCCATTAAATCGGCAAACCAGTGCTAAGGTGGAAGAGGAAGGAGATGATGGGCAGGAGAAGCGGGGCGATGAGGGTGATGACGAGAAGGACGAAGAAGAGTTGATAGCGGGTGAGCACTTCTTCGATCGCGCGGTAGCGGTAAGGGATGAGGGCAAACAAGATTTTCGAACCGTCGAGGGGCGGGATGGGAATGAGATTGAAAAGGGCGAGACCGAGATTGATAATCACAATCAACGCCGTGAGTTGGAAAAAAGCGATTGGCATCGCACCCATGGTTAGTCGAATGATGATTGAAAAAATGCCGGCTAAGAAAAGATTAGAAACAGGTCCCGCCACCGCCACCATCGCCGGCCCCCAACGGCCGGCTTGTAAATTGTAGGGGTTATACGGTACCGGTTTCGCCCAGCCGAAAAGAATTGGCGAGTGGGTAATAAACAAAAGTAGGGGCAGAAAAACCGAACCCAGCGGATCAAGATGCGGTAGTGGATTGAGCGTCAAGCGACCAGCGAGCTTCGCCGTCGGATCGCCAAGCGCGTAAGCCGCCCAACCATGCGCCACTTCATGAACGACAACGGACAAGATCAGAACTAAAATAGTGAAAACGGTAGTCATGATTGCTGTATTAGACGCTCTATGTTAGCATAATCTCACATCAATTATGAAACAGTGTTATATCTGTGCCAAAGGGAGTCGGATGGCGGGCGGTTATTCCAATCGCGTCCGCGCCACCAAATTCAATCCGACCGGCATGGTGCGGAAATATCCTAATCTCCAATGGGCCCGCCTCGTCGGCGGGCAGGCCAGTTTACCAAGAGGTGGGCGGGTTAAACTTTGCACTCGTTGTCTTAAGAAAAGCCGGCATCTCATCGGGTAAAATAAAACCCTGTCGGTCTGATCTGCACGGATCATAATATAACCAACAGGGTTCTGGGTGTGTCTTGGAGGTGATTACGCACGAGCTAGGCCAACTAACAACTTGCCGAGCGCGTGATGACTCGGCACACAATACTTCGCACCGGCTTTAGTTAGAACCCCCCTCATCATCGAGCTCTCATCGGTGTAGCCGATCGGCGTCACACCCGCTTCGTGAGCATGTTCCATATCCGATGGCATATCTCCGACATAGATAGCCTCCGCTGGACAAATACCCCAAAGGGAGCAAAAAGAGGAAATTGCTTCGGCTTTGTCCGGGGTTTCCCCAATCACCGCCTCGAAATGGCGTTGGATTCCTCCTTCCTCTAACTGTCTTTCAATTCTCGATTGATCGCCAGCACTAATTATAATAACCGGCAGTTTGGATTTTCGCCGAATCCGTTCGAGCATCGGCGGAACCGTCGAGAACATTTCGGCTTTGTCCGGCGCGTGGCGGAGAGTTTCTCTAATCACCTCCGAAGGAAAATCAAAACCGTAAGATTCAAACCATTGATCGCCCGGCAGACGAAAGGATTTGAGAAAGTTGGGAAAAGTGGGCGGATTTTTCACCCTGAACGAATGATGTTCGGAACAAAGACCCCAAATCGCCTCATAGATAAGGCTAACACTATTAATTATCACGCCATCAAGATCGAATATCACTAACTTGGTCGGCATACGAACTCACCTCCTTGTAAAAGAACTGCTGATTTCAAAAAGAACACTCGTCGGAGTTTAGCATATTATTCAGTTGTGAGTAAGGGTCGCGCCATCACTCTTAAAAACGATCGTGCCGGAAGCGTCGGTGCGAAAAATGGTCGCGCCAAGTTTGGCAAAAAGATCAAGGACTTCCTGGTGCGGGTGACCGTAGCGATTATTTTTCCCGACGGAAATAATCGCGTACTCCGGCTTAACAATCGCCGTATATTCTGGCGCGGACGAAGTCCGCGAACCGTGGTGACCGGCTTTTAAAACATCCGATTGAAGTTTTTCTCCATCGAGCGTGATTAAATATTTTTCAATTTTAATCGGCGAATCGCCCGTGAGGAGGAAAGACGACTCGCCGTAGACGAGTCGCGCCACAATCGAGGCGGTGTTCGTCTCCCAACCGGTCGGATCTTGATCGGGGAAAAGAATGTCGAGCGCCACATTATTATCGAGCCGGAGACGCATCCCCCGCCGGGCGAGTTCGTGCAAGCGTGTCCCGTCGTTTGCCCGCTTTTCGAATTCCTGATAAATATTTGTCTCCGATCCAACGCCGGGTTCGAGCACCGCGCCGACATTGAACCGATCAAGGACAAAAGGCAGACCGCCGATGTGATCAGCGTCGGAATGTGTCGCAATCACGACATCCAACGAGTGATCATAGAACGGCATCACCGCGCCGAGCGCGCGAAGAATTTGCCGACCAGAACCGCCGTCAACGAGCACCTGATTGCCATTCGGCGCTTCAATATAAATCGCGTCGCCTTGACCAACATCGAGAAAAGCCACTGTCAAAATCCCCTTCGGTGTCTCACTCCAGACCACATACCAAGTGAAGGCATTCGCCAAAAGCAGAACCACTGGCAAAACAAAGATAAAATGCTGGCGAATTTTAATCATAATTTCAATTGCGTGCGGCGCCAAAGCCAAAAATAGCCGGTATAAATGAGGAGAACTAAAATAAATGGGAAAGTGCTAAGCGAGAGTCCAGCACCGGGAAGAGCGGTGGCCGTGGAAGCAACGGTCAGAATATAAGTGGCCAGAAGATAACCAAGTGGCGCGACAAGATAAGTTAAAGGTGAAAAAATTAAACCGGCTAAACCAATTATCGCCGTGAGGAGCATTGTGAATGGAACGAACGGCACAACCAAAATGTTAGTCACTAAAGCATAAATCGGCACTTGCCCCATCACCCAAAGAAGCCACGGCAAGACGGCGAGTTGGGCGGCAATGGTCGTCGTAATTGTACCACGAAGTCCGAGGGTCGCGGGAACGAAATTGAACCACCGTTCGATCAGTGGCGCGCCATAAATCAAACCGGCTGTCGCGAGACAAGAGAGTTGGAAGCCGATGTCATTAACTAAAATTAAAGGATTGATAATCACCATCACGATCATCGCCGTGACCAGCGCGCGACCGGCGTCATAACTTCGGCCAGTCAAACGCGCGAGAATAACGATAATCGCCATCACCGCGGCGCGGATCACTGACGCGCCCCCGCCAACCATTAACGCGAAAAAAATAATCGCGAGTACCGCCAAACTAAGTGCGAGCGTGCGCCGAAGGCGCAGAGCGGTAAAAAGCCAAGCGATGCCGACGCCGATAATTGTCAGATTGTAACCGGAGAGAACAACGAGATGGATTAGGCCGGCGCGCCGAAACCGTTCCTGCCAAACTTCTCCCAGCGAACGTTTGCCACCGACCACGAGACCACCTAAAAGCGACGCCTGTGGTTCGGGTAGTGCTTGACCGAGTTGATTTAGAAAGGCGGTTTTGAACGCGAAAAGTGATCCCACTAATTTTACGCCACGATTCTCATTTAAGAATTCAATTTGGGGTTGGTACATAATCGCGCCGATACCGCGAGCGTGGAGATAAGCTGGATAATCAAATATTCGTCCCGCCTTGCCGTCGGGCAGGCCCATATCAGTCTCGAAAGTTTTCGGTGCTTCCGGTTTTCCAATTACTCGCAATCGATCACCATAATGATAAATTGGGAAAAGAGGAACGATAAGAAGTAACTGACCGTCGCTCCCGTCGGGGCGGAAAGTGAGCCGAGTGTCGCGATCGCGCTCGTCGGGTTCATCGGTCACTGTTCCCTCGGCAGAGACCATTTGTTTTTCTAAACTTGAATGTGGTAATCTCACTTCATACGATTGCTCGGTTAAACCGGTCGAGATAAAACCGAGGGTAAATGCGAGCAAGCCAGCGCTGATTGATAAAAATATTTTCCGGCGATTAGGCGAAACAACACTCCAGAGACCAAAGACGCCGGCGAGAAGAAGGGACAAATACCAAATCGAGCCTAAAATATTTCCGGCGAGCGAAGCGAGCAATACGCCGGCGAAAAAACCAAGGACGAGCGGG
Organism: Minisyncoccota bacterium; assembly: GCA_020057185.1. GTDB lineage: Bacteria > Patescibacteriota > Minisyncoccia > Phycocordibacterales > JACOZG01 > JAGVGK01. Next base: position 16,896 of record JAGVGK010000007.1, read on the forward strand.
CGGAGAAGTGGCGCGAGAAAGTTATACACAGTGTTGTATTTTTAATAATCTTACCTATAATAAATCGGTATGCAATTAGTCGCCTCAAAAATGTTTCTCACCAAAGGCGTCGGCGTCCATAAAGACAAGCTCGCTTCATTCGAGCTCGCGTTACGGGATGCGGGCGTAGAACATTGTAATCTCGTGCTCATCTCGAGTATCTTTCCTCCCGGCTGTAAAAAAATTAGCAAAGAAGAAGGCGTAAAATTACTGAAGCCCGGACAAATTGTTTTTTCGGCTTATGATCGCAATGCCACCAGCGAACCGAATCGCCTCATTGCCGCGTCGGTTGGGGTCGCTATCCCCGCCGACCCGACTCAACATGGCTATCTCTCGGAACATAATTCTTTCGGCGAGAGCGATCAAAAAGCTGGTGACTACGCTGAAGATCTCGCCGCTTCTATGCTCGCCACCACTTTAGGCATTGAGTTTGATCCCAATCAAGCCTGGGACGAACGAGAACAACTTTATAAAATAAGTGGCAAAATTGTCCGCGCCACTAATGTGACGCAATCGGCGATCGGCAATAAAGACGGTTTTTGGACGACCGTCTTCGCCGCCGCCGTCTTCTGCGATTACACCTCGCTTACGACTAATAACGGAACTACAATTTAAAACAGTGCCTGCTTCGGCTTCTTTTCCCCTTCATCCATGGCTTGGTTGGCGAGTTGGTCGGCGTGGTGATTCTGTTCGCGTGGGATGTGGGTGAAAATAAGGTGAGGAAAAGTAGCGACGCGGGCGTTCCAAATTTTCATAAAAAGAGGTTGCAGTGTTTTTTCTATAATCTGGTATTTGCCTGAAAGTTGTTTAGCCACTAGTTCACTATCGAGGCGAAACTCGATTGCGCTCGCTCCCGCTCGCGCCTTCCCCACCGCTTTTTTAATTATCTCAAGACCAAGAATCACCGCTTGATATTCGGCTTCGTTATTCGTCATCACCCCAAGCGCGCGATGAGCTTCGCGTAAAACTTTTCCCAACCCGTCCGTCACTACCGCGCCGGCGCCAGCCGAACCTGGATTCCCCCGCGATCCCCCATCGGTATAAATAATAAACTTTTCCATTTCCTATTTATCCCGCGCGTGCTTGTAAGAGAACAAGCAATTGTTGGAGTAATTTAAGTAGAAGTTGTTTGAGTTGAAGAATGAGCGCCTGCCGAGCGGCGGGAGTTAGGGGTGGTTGAAGCGCGGTTTGAGAACTCGCGATTGGTGTGATGGTGACAGTCACCGGCCGAGCGTAGTTGCCAGACCGATCGTAGGCGTAGAGCGTGTAATAATAAAGTTGACCGCTGATGAGATTGGCATCGGTGAACGAAGGACCAAGACCGTCGTAAGCCACTTGGGCTTGAGAGAGATAACGAGGATTGCCGGGCGCGGTAATGGTCGGTAAAGGAACAATGCTTCGCAAAATCAGCACCCGAACAAAATCCGAATTGGCGGGATTCTTCCATGTGAGAATAATTCGAGCTTCAGAACTAGTGGCGATCGTAACACTGGTGGGGAAACTAGGCGGAGTACGATCATGGGAAGTTGAACCCCCACCACCACCCGGTGCCTCTGGTGATTCGGCGGTTGTGGTGGCTGAAACAAGATTAGAAAGAGGCGAGATACTCCCCGTCGCCAACAAACTCTTGATCGCCACTTGATAAGTCTTACCCGGCGAGAGATCAACGAGAGTGTAGGTTTCAGCCGTGCCGGGAAGTGCCGGCGTTGGTTCACCGGAAGCTTGAGCGACCGCGGTTGAATCCCAATTCTCGTCTGTAATTTGATCGCGAGAATAACGAAGGTCGTAAGCAGCGACTGCCTCCGATGACCGATTCGTGGAATTATGAGGTGCGGCCCAAGTGAGTGTCGCTGACTTCTCGGCGGTGGATACAGTCCGCAAGTTGACGATTGATTCAGGTCGGATCGGGGTAGGATCAGGACCGGGAATAATAGGAGTAATTGGTTCAATGGGCGCGGGGCCGAGTGGCGTATCGTTTGGAATAAATTGAATCGCGTCAATTTTTCCAGAGGTCGTATCGAATCGGATCGTGCCTCGTTGATACTTCCTGATCCACACCTTGCCTTCTTTATGAGGAGATTCTAAAGGCATTCCTAAAGTAAAATTATAAATTGCATAATCTCTCATTGGCAGTTGATATTCTGCTCTATTAATATAAACATGAGTTTCATCATTTGCCACTAAATGCAACCACAGCCAGACATCTTCCACAAAATCGCTGTCTGAATCTAGTCTCGGGTCAACTGAAACTACATGAATCAATTCCTTCCCATGGCTTTTTAATTTGTTAGTCCAATTAAGATAAAATTCGACATTTCCGGAATATCCATCTTTATAAAAATAATTTTCATTCATCATCATATCAAAAACAGAATATTTCCCTTGCCGATCGATCTCATTTAACAAGACCAACCCTACCTGCGGACCATCCCTGAAATTATTAAGAATGATTCCACTGTTATATCTCCCTAACCTATCCGGTCTTATTTTTACTTCATTAAGAATCTCAATCATGTGATTTGCCCATATTTTCATCTGTTCTTCCTTTGTTCCAGGAGAAACATAATGCAAGGTGTTAGTTGTATTAAAAAATTCCAGGTCCTCTCCCCCGATATCGTCCATAAACAAAGTCGGGGTATTGAAAAGACTTTGCCTCATTAAAGAATACCTTACGGCGTACTCTCGGACCGCCGGCGTATTGAAATTAAAGAAAAATCTTGTTGGCCAGTTATCTTTCCAATAACTTAAAGGATAGACAATGGTCTTTCCATTTTGATAATCGGCCAGTGAGCTATCTGGTGTGGGATTATTATTACTATCTAAAATGACCTCTCCATTGGCATCTAACATCACCCCGTACTTCAAATCGGGTTCATTGGGAAACATTTCTTCATGGATTTTTTCAATATCTATTTTTTGGATCTTGTCTTGAGAGATTAAAGTCGTTCCGGGAGGAAATAGAGCATTCAATTCTGAAGGGTTCATCATCACCGCAAACGAAGATAACGCCGTCACTTTGTCTATTTCTGCATGTCCAAGAATAGTCGTAAATGAAATGTAACTATAAATCTTCAAATCTTTGTAAGGACTTACTCCGATTATAAAATCAACTTTCCCTTTAGGCAGTGGTTCAGCACTGTCATCTTTATAAAATCTAACTTCATAAAACTTAAGATTTTCTGAAAATTCGTTACCTTCTGGCGGTTCCGGAATGGTAACCAACAAATTATTTGACAAAGCGGAAACATTACCAGCCGCGTCTTGGCTTTTGATCGCCACATAATAAGTGCCGGGGGCTAAGTTGGAAAGAAGATAAATTTCCACGGTCCCTGGGGCGCGAGGCGTTGGTTCGTCGGTCACTTCTGTCGCCCGCGACCAACTACTATCGGTGATCGGATCGCGAGCGTAACGAATGTCGTAAGAAGTCACCATGCCCGAGGTTGGATCACTGCTGTCTTCATAAGGCGCGCGCCAGTTCAAACCCGCTTGACCGTTCGGATAGGTGCCAGTGAGTTTCAGGTCGGTGATGGTTTGGGGTGGGGTGGAGTCGGAGGGTAGTGGGAGTGGCTCCACTGGCGCTATTTCGGCTGGTATCAGGGGCGCCGGGCATGCCGGCAAACGGAAAACACGATCGGGGGCAGACAAGAGTTCATTGGCGCGAGTGACATCAGTTTGATCGAAAACCTCGTCGCGGTTGACGTCAGTTTTCCAGAGTGGTTGAGTCGCGCCTTCGGTCGTGCCAACCCAACTATTAAGCCGACCGATATCTGCCGAAGTGGCAAACCCATTCTGATCCACATCGCCGGGCAAGAAGCCGAGACAGACGGAGGAGTTGGTAGGTTTGTGAGTAACGGTAAATCGTTCGCCGGGAATAATCCGACGCGATAAAATCACGAAGGGTTTAGCGGGACTGCCACTGATTCTGGAAATCGCAAGATCATCGGGCGAAGTTTGGGTGGTTGCCACCGTCACACTGTAATTACTGGCATTATCCCAATCGCTTCCGAGATCAGCGGAAAACGAGAGAGTTGCCGTGCCAATTCTGGTGTTGTTTGCATCCCGCGCGTCCACAGCCTTGTCGGGCGGATCGGACGAGAGAAGGGTGGGGGGAGGCGAGAGTGGGGTGGCGACAAGAAATGGAGTAGGCACCACGATCGGAACTAATTGTTGATTAAGAAAAGTGAATCCAACAATCACCACGAGACCGAGGATAAAAATTAATTGTGGCAGGCGAATTTTATCAGTCATAATTCTCACTGATTATTATACACCAGAATCAGTTAAGCGACAGTCAATAATCCGCAGACGGAGTTCGGCGCGACCGCGGAAATAAGATTGTTCGAGCGTCGCGACGAGATCAATCGGTTGGCCAGAAATTAAAACTGAACCAAAATGGACCGGCGTCATAAAAAAACCAATCGCTCGCCGAGAAATCTCGCCGTCAGTGAGTGTCAGCTCTAAATGAGTCCGATCTTTGCCAAATAATTTCGCCGTGACCGACGGGATATTTCGAAAAAGAAAAATTGGTTTGGGATTCTCAAGACCAAAAGGGCCGAGTCGATCAAGTAGTCGAGCCGTATCCATCGCCACCGCGGTCAGCGGGAGTTCGGTGTCCCAAATTAATTCTTCTTCAGTCGTCTCGATCCCCAACTCCCGATAAGCTGTCGTTAATCGTTCCGACAACTCACCCGCTCGACTGGCGACAAGCGAAAAACCGCCCGCATTGATATGACCGCCAAAATTGATGAAAAAATCAGCCCCACCGGCCGAGCGCATCAACTCGACCACATTAACCGAACCAGTGGCGCGGCAAGAACCTTTGATCTCGCCGTGACCATTCTTGGACCAGAGAAAAACCGGCCGGTGATATTTTTCCACCAGACGACTGGCGGCAAGCCCTAAAACGCCAAGCGACCACGATGGATCACCGCAAACCAACACACTGTCCGGCGTATCATTCGCCGCGACCAACGCTTCGACCGCGAGAAGCACTGCGTTCACGGATGCTCGTCGAGCGTGATTATTGCCTTCCAAAATGTCGGCCAGTGTCTCGGCCTCGGTCAGATCAGTGGTGGTAAGCAAACGATAAGCCTGCGAACCATGCGCCATGCGACTAGCGGAATTTAATCTTGGCCCAATGAGAAAAGCAATATCATCCACCGTAATCATCGGTTGATGAAGTTTGAGCGCGCGACAAAGAGCGACTAGCCCGAGTCGAGGTGATTTCCGAAGCACCATCAAACCGAAATGAACCAGCGCGCGATTCTCACCAGTCAGTGGCACCATATCGGCGACCGTGGCGATGACGACGAGATCAAGCAACCACTTTTCCCAGCCTTCACTGACTGAAGCAACTGAAAAATTTTCGTCGGCGTCGGAGCCCGCCAGCAGGTGGGTAAAGCCGCGAAAATTCTTCAGTTGCGTAAGTAGCGCCTGTACTAACTTGAACGCCACACCGGCACCACACAACATTTTGTATGGATACTGATCATCCAATCTTTTAGGATTAAGAATGGCGAAAGCCGGCGGGAGTATTTCGGGTACCGTGTGATGGTCAGTGACAATAACCTCGAGGCCCAGCGAGTTGGCAAGCGTGATCTCGAGCTGATTGCTCACCCCACAATCAACAGTGATGATAAGTGAAGCGCCGGTTTGGGCAAAAGCGGTAATCGCTTCCGAATTAAGCCCGTAGGCCTCTTCGTGTCGATCGGGAATATAAACTTCGTAATTCGAATAATTAATTTTATTAAAAAAAGAAGCCAACACGACGGCGCCAGGAATCCCGTCGGCGTCGTAGTCGCCGAAAATAATAATTTTCTCACCCGCTTCGACCGCCCGTTTAATCCGCTCAACTGCGCGAGCCATATCGCGCATCAAGAAGGGATCATGGAGATCGCGTTCGTAATCTGGGGTGAGAAAAGAACGCGCGGATAACTCGTCAACAAAACCGCGCTGATGAAGAAACGGTCGAAGCAGTTCGGGAAAATTAGCGAGCGCCGTATGGGCGCTCGGGGGTATTGCTTCACGCTTCCGCCAATTTCTCATCGACTTCATTATCTGATAATTTTAGCATATACTTAACAATTATGACTGACTGCATTTTTTGTAAAATAGTAGCCAAAGAAATTCCGGCGGAAATTGTCTATGAGGACGATAACTTCCTCGCCTTTCTCGACATCAATCCTCGTTCGCCGGGACATTGTCAAGTAATTCCCAAGCAACACTTCCGCTGGGTTTGGAATGTACCAAATGTCGGCGAATATTTTGAAGTAGCGAAAAAAATTGCCCTCGCGCAACAAAAATCTTTTAACCAAGAAGCAATCTGGTCGAGAATTATGGGTGATGAAATTACTCACGCTCATATTTGGATATTTCCACACGCCGAAACTATCGGTGATAAAAATGATTTCGCCGGCAACGCTGAAAAAATAAAAAACGCCCTCGCGCACCTTAAGTAGGCAAACGAGGGCGTGAATCTGAAAACGCAATGCATCTAAGCAGCTGGTAAGAATAAACAGTAGCTTACTGATGCATGGGGAGACTCCGCCTCGATGCAGAACAAGGCGTCATCAGGACCATCACAAATAGTGACCTCCCAAGGGATGATGCCACCACCAATAGTAATGCAATGACCGCCTATAGTACCAGCAACCTGACCTGAATCAGATTCATCAGTAGCACCATAGAACTGGAGTACTTGGGCATTTGTCATAGGTGTCGCCGGCAAAACAACATTGTCACCGGCAACTACAAGAAAAAGTGTATTCTCCGCATTGCCAACAGGTATCACCTTAAAACGGTGAACACCACGTTCTTTGGTGGCGAAGTATTCTCTCGCCGAATGCACCAGTTGTGCACAAACCCCGTCAACACAACCTTCTGTTGGTATTACAGAAGGTTGTCCTACCACCAGTGGTGGTGTATCGGGTAGATGTTGAGCCACCACAGCTTCGAGCATAGCATCCATCTGATCAGAAAAGTCCAGACGTGATGTGCTCGCCCGCACGGGGCTTTTTTGTGGATCGTTGGCACGCTGCCCTAGTGCCGGAATCAGATACAACGCTCCCATCACCAGCACAAACACCGATCCAACCATCCAACTCTTCAAACTTTTCATAACACATTCTCCAGTTTGTCTCTTGGGTGACGAAAGAACGGTGACACACCGATTCTTTATTTCTGCGTTTACATACAGATGTCAAAGAACCAAGTTAACAACTAGTTTCATCCTATCCTCCCCTATCCTTCATTGTCAACTTGACAATTTGGGTAAAAATGGACTGGTTTTTAACGCCTCAAGGCCGGGTAAGGTGCCAGTGGCAAGGAAGTCGAGCATCGCGCCACCACCGGTTGAAACGAAATCAAATTGATCGAGAATATTGAGGACGCGAATTGAAGCGACGGTATCTCCTCCGCCAACAATTGACTCGGCATTACTAGCAGAAATAAATTTCGCCACCGCCTCGGTACTGCCGTGGAAACCATGCTCGAAATTACCAAGCGGACCGTTCCAGAGAATAAATTTCGCTGATCTGATAATTGGTAAAAGTTTTTCAATCGAGATCAAGCCGACATCGAGAATATTGTCGGTGGCGACTAAAGTGTCGGGAGTCTTAATAAAAATTCGTTCGCCATTCTTGACACGGACATCGGCGGGTAAAATAATTTTCGGATGGTAGAGAAAGGGACGAGCCACGGTGGTTTCTTTATCCACTAGCGATTCGCCGAGTTCGTAACCAAGTTCTTTGAAAAAAGCGTGCGCTAACGCGCCGTAGATGACAATTTTATCGGCCATCGTGATAAAGCGCTCAATCAACGGGAGTTTCGTCTCGAACTTCGCGCCACCGAGAATGATTAAAAATGGATGAGGCGGTGTGAAGGCGCGCCCTAAATTCTCCACCTCTTTAGCAAACCGTAAACCCGCCACAGCCGGCAGATAGCGCGGAAGACCCACAATCGAAGTATGCGTCCGATGCGAGGAAGCGAAAGCGTCGTTGACATAAAGATCGGCGCTGTCGGCTAAAGCGCGCGCCAGCGCGTCGTCATTTGTTTCCTCGCCGGCCTCACGGCGAATATTTTCCAAGAGCAGAACGCCACCTTCGGGTAAATCAGCTAGCATCGATTTTAGCTTCGCCACAATTGGACAAAAACGAACGGGAAAAAGTTTTTCTAAAAAGTGAGCGACGGGCAGTAAAGTTTCTTCCGGCTTCCGTCCGAGATGGCTGACGATGGCAAGGCGCGCGCCTTGGGCGCGCAGATATTCAATCGTCGGCAAACTACTAACGATTCGGAAATCATCAGTGACTACTCCCCGCTCGATAGGCACATTGAGATCGAGTCGCAGAAGCACGCGCCGACCCCGCAACTCGGCCGGCGGGAGGTGAGTGAGCAAGCGAAGATTAAGCGGTGAATCAGGCATGGTCAACAATTTTTATAATTTCGCGCCAGTGATCGGCGCGCAATGATTCATGACCGACCAGGAGACCGTTGGCTTCACCTTCCTTAATGAATGAAACAGCGTTCTTGGGATTAACCGAGCCACCATAAAGAATCGGCAACTCGAGCGCCATCGTTCGACCGCACCAATGACTCAAAACTTTTCGGATAAAAATTGATTGTTCGAGAAAACCAGCTGGCGTGTCGGCTTGTTTAGCGTCGACGCCAATTGCCCAAATTGGTTCGTAGGCAATAATCAATCCTTTCGCCATCGGGCGCGGTAAACGGTAAACCGCTTTCTCCAGTTGCTCGCGCAGATGTTTGAGATAATGCCCGTGTTCATCGCGCGCCCGCTCGCCGACGCAAAGAATTACGCGCAAGCCCTGACTTAAGGCAATTTTTATTTTTTGATTAATAATTTCATCAGTTTCTCCAAGTGCGCGTCGTTCCGAGTGTCCAATAATCGCGTAGGTAACACCAGAATATTTCATCATTGGCGCGGAGATAGAACCGGTGTACGCGCCCCGAAGTTCGGTGGAAATATCTTGCGCGCCGAGCGCGATCTTTCGTGTCGGTTTTAGTAATGCCAAAAAAACAGCCGGGGGACAAATCACAACATTAGTATGGCGCAAATTGCCCGCCACTAATTTAGTCGCCGTCACCAACGCCCGCGCCTCACTGGGCGTATCCGGATTCATTTTCCAATTAGCGACAATTAGACGGTGCATAACAATCTACTATATAATAGCAGATATGGGAAAAAATGTACTTTTATTTCCTATTCAACCAATAATAATTCTTTAATTCTTTGCTAAGATTGTACCCATCGTAATGAGAAATCATTCCTAGATATGAGCATACCGAAGCTTTTAGACTTTCTTCGGAGATAAGTCTTTTTTGATAATCTGCAAATCTCTGTTTCAGCTTCCTAAACATTCTTCTTTTTGTCCGTGACCGCAAAATGCGATGATGGGGTAATATCACATAACCTAAGAAATCAACCCCTTGCCTTAATTTCCTAATTTCTACTTTCTGGGGATGCAATTTTAATTTCAATTTCTGACACAGGAATAATTGGATTGGTGGGAGTAGATTATTTAAATAATTTTTGTCTTCTGCTACAATTATGAAATCATCGGTATACCGAGCGTAGTTTTTAATTTTTAATTCATGCTTAACAAACTGATCAAACTCATTCATATAAACATTGGCAAAAAGTTGAGAAGTCAGATTGCCGATGGGCATACCAATTTCGCCAGCATTTTTACTCTCTCTCTCTCTCTCTCTCTCTCTCTCTCGTAAGTGCTCAAATAACTTTTAACAATAGTTTCCAAAAGCCACATTACATTGGGGTCTTTAATCTTGCGACCAAGAATTGCAAGCAAAATGGCGTGATCAACGCTGTCAAAAAATTTCTTGATGTCGCACTTAAGTGCGTAACAAGTTTGCATATAATTTTGGCTAGTCTGACGCAACATTTTTTCGAGCGTATTTACTCCTTTATGTGTTCCTTTACCAAGCCGACAGGAAAAAGAGGGGGAAATAAAAGTTGGTTCATACACGAGATTGAGAACCTTAAAAACCGCGTGGTGAACAATGCGATCACGAACCGTGGCTTTGTGAACATCGCGAAGTTTGGGATCACAAATCCGAAAAGCTGTATAGTGACCATGACAGTAACGCCGTTCGCCCAAAGCGCGAGCCAACTGAAAAATATTACTCTCCAAATTTCGCTCAAAATCTTGGACATCCGGCCGGTGCCATTTACCACGCCGAAAAATATCCCAAGCGATAAAAAGTTTTTCCGGACTTATTATTTCATTAAATAAATTATCGTAAACTCTCATGAATGAACTAGACATTCCGATCCTAAAAACATCCTTTGACCTTTATAAAACCTTTCATGAATATCGGAAGGTCGTGCCCAAGAACGACCGCTTCACCATCTACGAGCGCAGTGAGAACCTGATCCTTGATGTAGTCGAATTGTTGATTGAAGCGGGGTATGTGGCGAGGAATAATAAAGTAACCATACTTGAACATGCGAGCGTAAAACTTAACACCCTGCGTCTCTTAATCCGCCTGATGAAAGAGAGTTCCACTTTTGATACCAAAAAGTATGTGACCCTGCAAACGATTATCGACGAAATCGGTCGACAACTTGGTGGTTGGATTCGCTCGAGTGGTCTCAAGTAAAGGAAAAGGCACCCTACGGCACCTTTTCTGATGACCAGATACTTCGAGAGAAAACCGGACACCGAACCGTAGTTCTCGTTCGCGTTAGCGACAGGGTTCGTGTCGAGCTTGACCTTGCTGTCGTCGAAGTTGAAGTACAGAGCGCGGCCGAAGCGACCGTCCGAATCCGGATTTTTGCTTTTGTCTGTCCGTTCACTGAAGCTTGAAAGTTATCCTTATTGGCAATAAGGCACAATTTCACTTCTGTATTTTATCTGGCGGCATCTCAAAGATATAAAGAGAGATCCCCTTAAACAAAAGCAAGCAGTATCTCCTCATCTCGGCACACTTCTCCAAACCTTAGTCGAGAGAACTCTGGCCGTTTCTCGCGAAGAGAAAGAGTTCGGCGACGGCAGTCCTTGAACGACCGTGCATTAGCCTAGACTCAAACTAAATTGTAGCAAAAAAAAATCGCGGTTACCCACACCTGTGGATAACCGCGAAAAAATTTGCGAAGGCAAGAATCAAAAGGAAACAATCCAAAAGATTCAAGCCTCCAAGATTCAAGGGATCACTACGAGAGAAAACCGGACACCGAACCGTAGAGCTCGTACGCGTCAGCGACAGGGCACGTGTCGAGCTCGACCTCGCTGTCGTCGAAGTAGAAGCACAGAGCGCGGCCGAAGCGACCGTCCGAATCCGGATCGTCAAACTCATCACCAGCGCAATCAATCCAGAGATCATCAAAGTGCATCAGTCGTTCCGGATGGGTCAGAATCATAATCCCAACTGCGAAAGCACCAAGACCGAACTCACTACCCGCGTCAGCCATCACCTCGATCGCCCGACGAACCGAACGACCACGATGACGAAGGCCGAACTGGGCAGAGATGATTAAGATATCCGGATCGCCTTGGATCACCGAGAGATCGGTAAAGGACTTCTGGGCACGAGCTGACTGACGAAGCTGTTTGTCGTTGAGTTGGCCTTCACGGTAGTTTACAAACCGGCCGTGTCGGGTCTGCTTGATAGTGTCAAGCACCTTCTGAAGAGCGGTGCTGTAGGTCGGGCCAAAAATCGGCAAACCACCAGTTTTCCAAATGTTCAGAAGAGCGAACCAACCTTCAGCCCCCTTCGGCAGTTCGACTTTACCGCACTCGATTTTGGCGAGCAGTTCTTGATTACAGAAACCGATGCCGGGAAAGAGGACACATAGTTGATTACACTGCTCGGTGAGTCCCTTCGGCCGGTAGCCGGAGAGATAGCCGTAGTTCGATGGTACTTCCTCGTTGGCAAACTGATTCGTGACCGAAAGTTCACCAATTCTCCCACACACAAACTGTCGTACAGACTCCGTAAATTCGGGATTCCCCTTGAGACGCTCGGCACCGTTTTTAGTAAGACCGGCGATTGCCTGTTGGACGACTTCTGAATCCCCAACATCACTGATCATGCGGGTAATTTGCTTCACCTGACCGGGGGTTACTTTCGCTTGAGTAAGTGTCTTCATAGACATTAGCTCCTTCGCTTTGGATTCTACCGGAAACGCTCCGATTAGCGGACTCATCTCAACACGAGACGAGCTATTTAAGGCCGTGTTTGAGCCACAAATAGCTAATCTCGTGCGTAGTGATTCTATTTCAAAGAACAAAACTACTACATTATATGCATAGTTAGATTAATCTGTCAATAGGCCGTTAGCGCGCATTCCCCCATCAGCGGCCATCATTTTCAAACCGTTACATTTTGTAACGGTTTCATTAGAACCTTCATCAATCAGACGTTTTTTCAAAACCCGCCAATAAACCTGCGGATTATCACTGTTCGTCAAAGCGGTAATAACATCAACCACGGCGAAATACCACTTCTCTTGCTTTTCGTCCCACTGACGGCGAATTTTCTGCCCCTCAAAAATCGCTAACTTTTTTGATTTCATATATGTAGTATAATAGCAGATATGGGGAAAAATATTATTGTCTTGGGTGGATTGGCGGTCATCGGCGTGATTATTTTGATCATTTCATTCTCTGGTGATCAAAAAGAAGCCAACTCTCCCGCCATTCCCGTTAATACCGAGACGCCCAGCGCGCCTGTCGTGGCGGCGACAAAAAATTCATTGACTTGGGGGAATCTCGGTCCCGGTTCTTATCCCCAAACCGTAGCGCCAAAAAGTTCTAGAACCAAATCCTTAAGTATCGGCGGGCAAGGTCAAGCGGTTTTGAAGATCACCACTCGCGATCTGAAAATCAAAGTCGAGCTGAAAAATGAAGATCACCAGCTCGTCACCAACAGCTCAACGGTTAAACAGACAATCATTAAACAACCAAATGGTGAGACTGCTTTTATTTTTGAAATCAAGAGTATGCCAACCGCCGGCGTCAAGAATTGGCAAGTGATTGTCAACAATCCGAATCCCAACACGCCGATTGACTATAATCTGACTGTATCCGAAACACCGCCGATCTCGGCCGATTCAACGACTGGAAATGAGACCGACGGGCAAGCGAATTTGTCTCTCACTCTCGAAGAGACCGTGGCGCTTAATGTGACCGTGCCCGTCATTGATGCCACGGTCGTTGCCACCATTACCGACCCTAATGGACAAACCACCACGATTACCTTAACCGAGGATCCAAACGTGCCGGGCACTTATACCGGCACCTTCGATGATGTGGACACGCCGGGCATTTATCAAATAACTTATATCATCACCGGCGAGAATTCCGAGGGTGAACCCTTCGACCAAGTAGTGACGGATCAATTCACGGTGCCTGACCCGAATACCAACAATACGCCGACTGATCCCAATCCCACTTATCAATCAACTAAAAAGTTTGACATCAATCAAGCGGACGAAATTCGGCCGGTGTATTAAAGTTCCCGCCAAGAGATAGTGGAATACTGATCGGAAGTAAGCGGGAAGGATGGTGGTGGACCATAGAGAAGATTACCGTCGTAAGTGATGTTTCGTGTGATGTAGCCGGTGCCGTCGGTGTAGGCAAAACCGTAACGAAGATTGGTGGCAATCATACCGAATAAATTAATCGTCGGGCGGGTGTGGTAAGGCGAACAACGACTACTCCCGCCACTCGACGGCCAGTTGGCATTGGGCCGATAGTAGTAGCGTCCGACTCGACCGTTCTTCGCTAACAAAGCGGCATCAATCGTCAAAGTGGAATTGCTGACCATTCCCACATTTAAATTATTTTGAGCGATCAGAGCAATGACATCCTGACCGTCATAGGTGGTATAACGAATATCTTTATTAATAATAATACTGGTATTGGTGCTAGCGCTATCCGGGAATTTCCCCGAAGCGATGGTCAAGCGCGCCGTTTGAATTTGACCTTCAATCCAAACATTATCTTCTAGGAAGATCAGCCCGTTAGACGGAAAAGCATAGTTACCGAGTAAACTCTGGTTATTAATACTCCAAGTACTCCAACCGGATTGACTAAGATAATTAGTGCAACCAGAGGGCGCGGCCACCAGCGAAGTGACTTTAAAAAGATCAAAGGTGTCATTGGTTTTGAGCACCAAATTATAACCTAAGGCCCCGGAACCAGCGAAACACAATTTACCATTAACAATATCTGGAGTACACAACCCGCTCGCCGGTAAAGTGTCAGCCCGAATATCAGCTAAATCCGTGGTCAAACCAGCAAAATTAACTGCCGGCACGGGGAACTGTCGACCAATTAAGAAAACATCCGAACGGCTAGGAACTGGCGTTGTGGGTGGCGCTTCTTGGGGTCGGAAACTGCAATTAACTCCGGGATCGGAAGGCGAACAATTAGTGCTGTTATCACCTGGTAAATTGCGATGGGTGTGAACAGCAAATTCATTATTGCCCAAATGGTCAGCATCATCGTAATCACTTTTGGCACTCGTCACAATATTATGAGCTAAGCCGTCGAAGCGGATGCCATCATTGGAATGAATTGGCCCAAAAACTTCCGTCCCTTTACCAAAGCGCATTGCCGAATTAGCGACAAAAGCATATTTAGCCAGTGACGGAATGGCGAGTTTCGCTTCAATCTTGCGTGAGATACTCGCGTCTTCCGATATCTTCCCCTCGGAAATAACAGTGACAATGGTTGAACCAATAATGGGCGGGGTGATGGTTAAAGTAAAAGAACCAATGACTTCACTATCTTTATCTTTATAGGGATGAACATAGGGTCCGGGGGCACCAGTGCCATCTTGGAAATCTTGTGGCGCGTGAGCGAGATGCCAGCGATAATATTCCACTCCGGCTTCAGCAATCTGGAAAGCTTTTTCCCGCCAGACAAAGAGCCGCGCCGACTTGATATTAATTTGCGCGAAACTAACTAACCCGCCGATGAGAATAATCCCGATCGCGCCGAAGACGAGAGCTTGAATAATGAGTGCACCAGATTGTTTTGGCATAATCAATATTTTAGACTGCGAATTGAGACTTGGCTACCGAGCGTGAGCGGGGCGGGGGGCTTATTCGGATCAGCATCAACCGTCAAGGTTATTTTAATCAAGCGCACGAGTGGAATATTAATTGGTTCGGCGAGCGCCGTTTGAGTCCCGGCATAGTTCTGATCGTAATAGGCGAAGATTTCTTGATTGGGATTGGCGATGGAATGAACCAGCGTGGTCAAAGTTTCCGAACCAACGACATAAGTCAGCGGATTACCGGTGGGCTTAATCAGACCGCGCATTAAAGAAGTGCCGATTAAAAAATAGCGAATTTGCTCGCGTCGACCATCGCCGTTCACATCACTAAAAAAAGTTAAACTGTTTTTAGTCGCGGTGCCGATTTGATAGGCGCCAGTATCAGATTGAGCGGCGCCACGAATTTCGGCAACCATCTTTTTCAAGGCAGTGCGCATCTCACTGTCGGCATTTAAACTATTGCTGATAAAAGTGTTTTGCGAAAAAAGACTAATTTGGAAATTAACTAAAACTAAAATGATTAGGCTGAAAATGCCTAAGGTGACCAGAATTTCGATTAAGCTAAAACCATGTTTTTCCATTTTAATTTTAGGGCGTCAAGATAACTTCTAGTGTTTGCCAACCGGAAGTAATTTGGACATTGTCATTATTATAGGGTTGATAACCAGTTTTGGTGATCTCAAGAGAATAAGTGCCCGTCGCCAAACCATTAAAAAAAACTTGACCATAGGGCAAACACTCGGAACCAAAGGTGATTGAGATATCGGAGATACTTGGCGTAAAAGCTTGATCGGCGGTAGTTAAAAATAATTTATAACGCACATACCGTTTATTATTGTTGACAGAATTAAGGTTGGTATCGGCTAAAGTATAATAAGTGTCCGGTGTGCCGTCGGGACCGAGATAAGTGAAAGTGGCCGGTAAAGATGAGGTGGCGGCAATCTGAAATTTCACACTGTCCGAGCCGGTTTCCAACGGCTGATTGATCGGCGACCAACTCAAATTATAATAACTAGCTTGGCTCCCGCCGGTGTCAAAAATCGATGATTCTAGCCAACCAGGAGTTTGATAATTGCCAATTTGTTTCAATTTAACTTCACCGGCTTGAGTAGCATAATCAACATTGTTGTTAGAATCAGACGCAAAAAACTTAGTCGGATCAGTGTACTCAACCTGACCGGCGCCACCACTCCAATCAGTCTGTCGAAGAAAGCCGCGATCAGTGATTAAACTTTGGTCAAAACCAGTTTTCGATAAAGCCACATTAACCCCCGACAAGGGCAAACCCATTCCCCCGTCTTTAACAATCACCAACAGGGCCTTAGGATTTAACGGGGCCATCACCAGCGCCACATTCTGTGTCGCCCCGGGCGATAAAGCGATTGGCAAAAGCGGAATCGTGCCGGCCAAATCATAACTCGCGGACGACGGGGTAAATGTATAACTATCCCACTCCAAATTAGAAATGGTTTTCTCCCCAGCGCTATTGGTGGTGAAATTATTATCGTACTTGAGCATGGTCGGCGAAGTTCCGATTGTTTTCGCACCCTTCAAATTGAAGGTGAGATTGGGCACTGGCGCGCAAAGGTTGGTGATACTTTTTACCTCAAATTGACTTACTTGATCAATCGCGAAACTAATTTGGGTCACCTGCCCGACCGCCACCGTCGAATGAGGTGGTAAAGGATTGGGGTTGACCTCGGGATCAATTAAATAAGTTTGGGCACTGGAATAACCGGTTTTAGCCACACTGATTTCGTAAGCGAAATTGCCCGGCGGGACATCCACCAATTGTAACTCGCCATTAGCATTGGTCACATCATCGATAATAATGTCGGGATTCACTTGGCTATTGAGAATATGAACATTAGCCTGTGGCACGGGATCACCGTTAGCATCAAAAACATCAATAAACAAAGCACCGTTACCAGAAGTCGTCTCGAGATTCTTGGGCGCAATCGTGGTCGTCACTTCAAACGGCGTGAAATCACGGCAAGTCGCGCAAGCGACCAACACCTCCACCAATTTATTATCCGCCGGGGATGAATCATTGGGGTTACCGCCAATCACACCGTCAAACGGATCATCAATATTACGCACCGTGGTCGTAATTTGGAAATCAATTCCGGACGCTGTAATCGTTTGCAGGTGGGGAATAAGACCGCTTGGCAAACCACTGATAATTCCCACACTGTCATAAGGTAAATTATGCGCAACCTCTAATTGCTGATTAGCAACTAGGGCCGCGAGCCCCTTAAGACGAGCGGCTTGAGTTAAGTGAAGAATACTTAAATAAGCCTGATACAAACTGATGGCAATGACCAGAAAAATAAACACTCCAACCAAAGTTTCAACTAAAGTGAAGCCATGAGCAGCTTCGTTATCTTGTAGCTTCGTTAGCTTATTAGTTTTTAATTTAATCATAGCGCATCACTTAGAGAATAAATCGGGCCGATCATCGAGACGGCAAAGAAACCCACCGCGATACCAATCAGCACCATCAATAAAGGCTCGATAATCGTGGAAAGATTTTTGGTCGCCTGTGACACGTCGTCTTCATAAAACAGCGCGCCTTTCAAAAGCAGTTCAGAGAGTTTGCCCGTCTCTTCACCCACTTCAATCATCTCGCCGACCAAGACTGGATAAAGTTTCTCATTCTGTTTGAAAACGGTCGATAGAGGTTTCCCTTTCTCCACTGCTTCGGCCCCTTCGGCTAAGATCGCTTGATAATAGTGATTTTGAATAACCCGACCAGTGATGTGAAGCGCCTCCACCATCCCGACGCCGGACGAGAGCAAGGACGAGAGGGTTCGCATCGTCACCGCGCCATTGACCTTGTGGACGACTGGGTGAATAAGCGGTAAATGAATCGCCAAATAATCTTTGACTAACCCGCCACGCGCCGAGCGGAAAAAGGCGATGACCGTGCCGACCAACACCAGCAAGCCACCGATCGCCCAGAAAGTATGTTGGGAAAGGAAATCACTGGTGGCGATAACAATGCGCGTGGAGAGTGGGAGTTCCGCGCCCATTTCTCGGAAGATGGCGGTCAGATTCGGCACCAAGAAAATCATCATCAGAATACCAATAATGATAATCACCGCCACAATAATCATCGGATAAATCATGGCGCCACGAACCTTGCGTCGCAGATCATAACTCCTTGTTAATTGATCGGCGACCACTTGAAGCGCTTGGGGTAATTTGCCCGACTCCTCACCGGCCAAAACCATCGCCGTAAAAACGGGCGGGAAAACTTCCGGATAAATCGAGAGCGCCGTGGCGAGACTATCCCCCCCGCTTAGGCGCATCGCTAATCCCTTGATCACCGCCTTGAACCGTTTATTTTTCGTCTGTCTCTCCATCACGGTGAAGGCGCGCGAGAGCGAGAGACCAGCCGAGACCATCGCGCTTAGATTGCCGGCAAAAATAATTTTGTCATGCATCTTCACCGATCCGTTGAAGAATTGCCGCAGGGCCACCACCGTGCTATCTACCACCGGTTGAGCCGAAATAATCGTCTGTCCTTCGGCGCGCATCTCGCGCGCCAGCGCGAAACGGTCGGTCGCCTCGCGCTCACCGGCAATCTCCTTTCCCTCTTTATCTCGCGCTTGATATTTGAATTTCATATTTATTCCGACACCACGCGGAAAATTTCTTCGATACTCGTAATCCCGCGCGCCGCTTTATAAATGCCATCCTCGAGCATCGTCATCATCCCCTCCTTCTTCGCTTCAAGCTCAAGCTTCGCCGCCGTCTCGCCCTTCATCACCATTTCTTTCAGCGCCGAGGACAGGGGCATAATTTCGTGAATGCCAATTCGATGAGCGTAACCATCGGCGGATTCGGGCGTGATTGATGGATGAAAGAATGGGATCTTCGACCAGTCGTCACCTTCTTTGACGATATTTTCTGCCACCAGCGCCGCCAACACTTTCTCGGTGTCCACTCGACTCTTGAGTTCTTTCAGTTCGGCATCCGTTATTTCATATTTCTCCTTCACCGAACAAAGTTGACGCACCAATCGCTGACTCACGACTACGCGAATTGTGGAAACGAGCAAAAATGGTTCCACGCCCATATCGAGCAAACGCGGGATCGCTGTTGCCGCCGAATTGGTGTGAAGTGTCGAGAGGACAAGGTGCCCGGTCAAGGCGGCATTGATCGCCAAGTTGGCGGTCTCTTGATCGCGAATTTCGCCGACCATAATAATATCCGGATCTTGACGCATTAATGAGCGAAGGCCAGCCGCGAAAGTGAGTCCAATCTCCGGCTTAACTTGCGTCTGATTAATTCTCGGCACTTGATATTCAATTGGATCTTCAATCGTGGAAATATTAACATCCGGCTTATTGAGAATATCAAGAATCGTGTAGAGCGTCGTTGATTTGCCCGAACCGGTCGGACCAGTGACTAAAATAATTCCGGTTTTGCCGCGAATCCCTTCATGAATTCGTTCCAACCCCACACCGTGGAAACCTAATTGCTCAAGCGTGAAGCCAGCAATCGCGTCGGGCAGTAAACGCATCACAATCTTCTCGCCGTAAAAAGTCGGGAGAATCGAAACTCGGAAGGAGATGCCCTGCCCGCCCGAATTAATTTTAAACCGACCATCTTGGGGCAACCGTTTCTCGTCCAAGCGTAAATTAGACAGAATCTTGATGCGGGCGGTGAGTCCCGCCGCCGCATTCTTGGGTAGAATCATCGCGTCATGAAGCACGCCGTCAATCCGGTAACGAATAACCAACTCTTTATCATACGGTTCGATGTGAATATCCGACGCTTGCTGGAGAATAGCGTGGAGGAGCAAAGTGTCCACAATCTTGATGACGGGAATATCTTCAGCTAGCTTTTTCAAATCACTTTCGCCTGGCTCGGTCGGCTCACTCGTCGTGGCGATGAGCCGAGATTCTTTTTCAATAATATCACCAAACTCAGCTTTTAAACTTTTCTGATATTGCAACAAAATACTCTTGATTGATTCGTTGTCAGTCAATCTCGGCAAGATTTTCAACCCCACACCTTTCTTGATAAATTCAATCGCCTCGAGATCTTCGGGATCAAGCATCGCCACTTCGAGATTCTCGCCCTGCTTCTTAAACGCCACGATGTTGTGCTTCCGCGCAATCGGCTCGGGAATAGTAAAGAGGATGTCTCGTTCAATTTTCGCTCCCTTTAGATTAACGAACGGGATGCCGAGGAGATACGCTTTGACTCGGCGGAAATCATCTTCACTAATTTTGCCACTGCCCAGAATCGCGTCCTCGAGCGAACCGCCTTTCGCTCTCGCCTCTTCGGCGAGCAAGTCGAATTCGGTCGGTGAAATTAGATCGGTTTCAAGAATAAATTTCCGCAGTTTATCCGGATCAATCCACATGCTAATAGTATAGCACTGTCAGCGACTTTATTTTATAATCTGCCGATAATTATCTTTAGTCACCAGTTGAATCGAACTACTCGGATACAATTCCCCAAATAAAGCCGGGGGGGTGTATCGGTGGTCACTCCATTTACATTCAAAACCAGTTAAGCGCCCACCGGCTTCTTCTAAATAATCAATCTCGGCCCCCGCATAGGAACGCCAAAAATAATTATTGACCGAACGACGAAGGTTGGAATTGTATTTTACTTTTTCAACAATACAGAAATTTTCCCAGAGCGCGCCAACATCGCTTCGAGTATCGAGTGGATTGTAATTACGGATGACACTATTCCTAATTCCCAAATCGTAGAAATAAACTTTAAACTTTTTAGCAATTTCCTTGCGCGGGTTGCGCGAGAGGGCACCGAGTCGAAAGGTCACGAAAGATTGCTCCAGCAGATCCAAGTAACGAGCCACGGTGGGTAAACTCGTCCCGAGCAGTCGTGCTAATTCGTTAAGCGACACTTCCGACCCGACTTGCAGGGCCAGGGCTTTCACTAGATCAGTCACGATTCGCGGCTTGCGCACATTCTCAAGTTGCAGAATATCTTTATAGAGATAAGTGCTCGCGACCATATCCAGCTCCTCGATCATCTCTTTTTCCGTTTTCCCAATCACCGACGGATAGTGGCCAAACCGCAGACTAGTTTCTAAGCGCCCATCGAGTTCGGCCGGACTATGCGCCTGCTCGAGTTCAGAGAGTGACAGCGGGAGCAAGAGATATTGTCTCACCCGACCAGTCATTGGTTCAGAAATTTTTTGAGCGAGGTCGAAACTCGAAGAACCAGTGGCGATGATTTGGACATTCGAAAATTCGTCAGCCATAATCTTCAGGGTCTGACCAATGTTGGAAATTGTTTGAGCTTCATCGAGAACGATCACTCGCTTGTCAGTGCCGATAATATCGCGAATTTTTTGCGCCGAGGTCGTCGTTAATTTCTCACGATTTTCCTGGAGTTCGCAATTTATGTATTGACCATCGGGATGATACTTTAACAATTCTTTCGACAAAAAAGTTTTGCCCGCTCGGCGCGGACCGTAAATGATTATCACCTTGCCCTTGAAAAGGTTCTCTTCAATATCCGCTTCAATTGCTCGCTTAAAGTTCATATTTTAGACCTAATTTTAGAACCATACTTCACATATTAGCACCAATTTTACCAACTACAAGTGGATAACAAATTGTCACCAAATGAGGTTTAATGCTCCTTTTGGGTGCTTAGAGTCCGAGGTAGCCTTTGATGATTTTAGTCCGACGATTTTTGTTTAAACCGCGATGAATATTGATGTGC
>JAGVGK010000012.1 GCA_020057185.1 Minisyncoccota bacterium
CGGGGTCCGATTGACGGTGCCCAAACCAGTGTTAGTGACCGTAAGAGTGTAGGTGGTCGGCGGTGGCGGCGCAGTGTTAGCCGTGAACACCGCCGTCACACTCTTGTCAAAAGACATCGTCAGAGTGCAAGTCGAGCTGGCACCCGAGCAACTGCCGGCCCAATGGTCAAAGGTGGAACCCGAAGTGGCCGAGGCCGAAAGCGTTACCGAGGTGTTAAGGGCGTAGGTCTGTGAACAATCCGAGCCACAGTTGATACCGGAAGCCGTCACCGTACCCGAGCCGGTGCCGGTTTTGATGACGGAAAGAGTGGGGGTGGTCGGTGTAGAATTTCCGCACCCATACAACCGATTCATCACGGCGCGAGTGGCGGGACCGAAGTAGCCAGTGGGAGCAACCAAACCATTGGGCATTAAGATATCGCCTTGATATCTTATTTGAAAACCGGAAACGGCCGAGGCCGTGGCTTCAGAAAAATTATTTCCACTACTTGCTAAACCAGCTAGAGTTAGAGCGCGATGGAGAGCTGATACTTCGCTTCCACTTGAACCAAAACTCAAATTGGTATTAAAAGTGTGACACCAACCGTTAGGTTGTTGACTTTGTAATTGGCGCAATTGTTCCTGAAGAACCACGATTTGATGCTGGAGTTCAATAATTTGTTCTGAAGTCGTCAAAGCTGAAGATGATAACGGTACGACAAGAAACGAAACAATCAACAAACCGAGAAATAAAAATTTATTTATTTTCATTTGATTTTGATTAGACTTTACTAAAAGCTATAAGTCCCGACATAAAGTCGAAACCCCGACCGAAGCGTCGGGACTACCCCTAATCCTATCACCATTGAGTGCAAAAAAAAAATGGGCAAAGTTATCCACACCCCCACAAACTATTCATCTTCTGCCGAGTCGCCGAGCTGAAGTAACCGGTGGGGTAAATTAAGCCATTGGCGGTTAGTATCTCATTCTTATATTTCAGTTGAAAGCTAGACACGGCCGAGGCCGTGCCTTCGTCGAAATTACCAGTGACCGTGACCGAGAAACCAGCGCGGGTCAAGGCGTTTTGTAGAGCGATTACTTCGCTCCCACTCATTCCAATACTTAAGTTGGCGGTGAAGGTGTGACAGGTGGGGGCAGGCGGAACAATGATTTTGGAATTGCTTGTATCTTTTTTCGTTGTATCTTTTGTCAACTGACCGGAGTTCACAATATACTGTTCAGCCACAGAATTTCGATTCGGGGAATTATCCGTCGCCAGAAGAGAAACAATCGTCCCCGCTACCCATTGATTCGCCGACACCGGTAAGGAGCAAGTAGCAACGGCGGGAAGAAATTGAAATCCAGTATTATCACAAACCTTGACGAGCGCATTAGCTATTCCGGGAGCGGTCACGATAATGGAAGTGTTCCGCACATTTCTCGGAATATTGTCGAAGGCCTGAATTGATATGTTGGTTGCCTTATTTACTGTCGTTGGACCAGGCGCGGGAGCAACCAAGTAAATAGTCGGCCGGGTGATGTCGGTGGGCGGGAGTGCCGTCACGGTCAGAGGCGTCTTTTTCAGCGCGTTGTCATTCTCGTTGGATTCTTTAACAACGTTAGTGGGGTCAACGATGGCGCCGACATAATAATTGCCAGCGGGAGTGTTGGCGGGGATGGTGAAGGTACGGGCGCTGACGGAGGTAAAAGACTTCGCCCCGATACTGGAAAGGTTCATTGTTTGTAATAAAGTATCACTGGTGGTAGATATAGTGGTATCGTTAGATAAATAGAGACCGATCGAGAAGACACCACTGGGCGCATCGCCATCGTTCATCACTTTAATATTGGATAAAGTAACCGTCCCACCAGTCTGAACCGAAATCGGAGTAACCGAAAAAGCAAAAGAAGGGTTGTCACTAATCCAGAGATTGGGTTGGGGGGTCTCATTGAATGTTATCCTGACTCGAGCCGAAGATTGGTCAGCCGATAAGACTTCGATAGTCAGGTTATTCTCTTTGTCTTGGAAAGATCGCCCGACAGTAAGCGGCGCGTCGGTAAAATTGCCCCTCGTCGCCGGAACGGTATCTATGAGCCAGGTTTGTTTTGACGGAAAATCTTCACCTCTATCGTAATCGTAAGCTTGGCGAATTGATATCCCATTAACGACCGGAGCAGTGGCTGAAAAATTATCGAATGTTCCATGAGGTTGACGATATTCAAGATAATAATATGAACCAGTATAAGTTTGCCAAGGAATACGAATAATGGCCTTCGTGGACAAAATTTCGACTGGAGCAAGTTCGTAGACACCGCTGTTGGTAACTGTTCGAGTACTATTAGGATCAAGCCAATTCAATGTGGCCTTATGAAAATTATTCAATTGTCTAAGTAGGCCTGTGTCTCCATGTCCCATAATACTAAATGGATCCCCATAGGGAACAAAATTCGGACAACTAATAACTTGGTTGTTAGTGGCGGTACATTCGTCAGAAGCCTCAGCGTGGCCTAAACCAAAAGCATGCCCCAGTTCGTGTGCAATAACCAAGGGGTTGGCGGCGTTATTCAATAAAACAGCGCTAGTCTCGGGGGCAAACACTCCACGAAAATCTGAACCGCAGAACGGTGGCGCGGCTAAGACAAAATATTGATAATCATTAATCTTAACTCCTTCAATTCTGGCCTTATCAATTACCGATTTTACGATCTTACTAAGCGAGGTTATAAGACTATCCCCATCATCGGTTTTAAATAAATCACAATTGGGTTTATTCTTACCAATAATATAAGGTCCAAGAATATCGCCAGTTAAATTAAACTGATTAAAAGAATTTTCCCGATAATAAGCGGCAACGGAATCGGTGTTGGTAAATACCTCTCGACGCAAGTCATCGGCAACAAAAGGCTGATTGGTCCCTCGACGATCATCGGCAAAATTAAATAAAATAACGGCTAGTTTTTTTGTGCCAAACAAAGAAGGTCTCGGAGCAATAATACTTTTAGCTGCCACTAACGACTTTTTACTTGCTTCGCCAAGAAGAAATGACCCATCCAGCAAAAAACCAGAAACGGTGACGGTCTTAAGATTATCGGGCAACGCTAAACCAGTTTCCGAAAATAGTTGGAAAGTGTTCTCGCCAACATTCAACAAGCGATATCTGCTAATCGAACCGTCTGTTTTCTCGACGGAAATGGTCTCTAAATCACCATTCAATGAAACTTCTTTTTCCAAAAGAGTTTGCACTGCTGATGGAAAAGAATCTGTGATATTTTGTTTGAAAACATATCGCAACACCATCGCCGGTATCTCGCGCATCGCGCGGAGCAAAAGAGCCCGGCGCTCCCCCGCCAGCCGCGTCAGCTCGGCTATTTTACTCGCGCTGTTTGGTTGGCCATTAGTATTAAGTTGCAAAAGACGAGCGTTAGCTGTAGCCAACTGCGTTTCCGTCACCGGGTTCGTCTGCGCTTTGACCGGCGACGAAAAAAGAAAGGAAAAACTAATCGCGATAATAATCAAGAGAGAAAATCGGCGACAATAATTTTTTGTCATTTTAATCATTCTGGGTGGTCGGTGATATCGAGAAGGATGTAAACATCATTTTCAATAGTGAAATAAAAACGAAAGTATTTATCAACCCGACCTTGCCATATCCCCCTAGTTTCGTCATATTTTTTGCACCGCAAAGACGGATGCCTCAAATCTTTTACTAGATATTTACTTTGTTTATCAAATTTCTTTTGTATCGCGATCGGTAAGGCAGCTAAACTCTGACCAAAATTTTTCGTGTGAATAACTCTCATTTAGGATTTCTGAATTTTCGAAGAGAACGCCTTAACGCCACAACATTATCGAATGGACCGTACACTTCTCCCCGCTTAACTTCTTCCAAAGCTTTGTTTAATCTTTTATCAAGTTCGGACAACCGTTTTGGTTTTTTAGTAATAATTTCAGAACCAAATAATAGCCGCTCATAATCCCGACGAGGAATTAGGACTAGGTCTTTTTCTCGGATAAGATGACTGGGAATAGTGATCGTATTCATTGGTTCATATTACCACACCCCCACAACCGATTCAGCTTCTGGCGGGTGGCGGGACCGAAGTAACCGGTGGGATAAGTTAGACCCTTGGCGGTTAGTAATTCAATCTTGTGCGCTAGTTGGAAACTAGACACGGCCGAGGCCGTGGCTTCGTCGAAATTGCCAGTGGCGTTGACCGCGAAACCAGCGCGCGTGAGAGCAGTTTGCAACGCCATCACTTCACTCCCCGTCATCCCGATGCTCAAGTTGGTATTAAAGGTGTGACAGGTCGGAGTCGGGGGCGGGATAATGACCTTGGCGCCACTGTCGCCCTTGTCTGACTGGTGCAACTGCAACTGGCCAGAGGTGGCAATGTAAGCTTGGAGAGTCACATTCCGTTGCGGCGAACTATCCATCGCCGAAAGCACAATCACCGTTCCGTTGACCCATTGAGGCCCTGGCACAGTTAGAGTGCAATACATCAGCCCGGGCTGAAATTGGTTCGTGCAGGATTGGAGACGAGAATCGCCGCCGGGCGCTTTGACGCCGATGGAAGAACTGCGCACGCCGTTTTGGTCTTCGGCTTTAGTTAAGATTCTAGTTTCTTGATTAGTCCGGGTCTGACCCAATCTGGGAAGTTGCAGAAAGAGAGCGGGCGGCGTGGTGTCCGGCGGAACGATGAGAGTGAAGAAATTATCGCTCTGATCGGAGATAGTCTTGCCATTAACGACAGCGCTGACCTCAATCTTGTATTGGCCGGGTGGCGACTGGAAATTGAGCGTTACCGAGCCGGTGTTGGAGAAAGTGTTTTGGTACCTGACCGCGCCGGACGAAGTGAGCAACTTGAGTTTGATTTGTTGAGTCGACGGAAGATTGTTCGATGACCACTTCACTTGATAACTCCCCTGCGGTATTTGCTCTCCGCCATTGGGGGCGAGAACATGAAGCGGTAATTTGGCGCAGAAGGGCAAGCCGTTGGAATGATGAGACGGAGTGGTGCCCAGCGCGCAACATCGTTTCTCGCCCTTATGTTTAGAAGAACCGAGACCTTGGACAAAAAGTTCGCCGGGCGCGCAAGTTGACGCGCTTTTCGGCTGGCAATAAGGAGCGTCGGTGCCTAAATTGTCCTTGCCGGCCGGTCCTGGCTCCTCACCAACTCGGCAGCAAACATTTTTGCCCTCTTTGGTCGTGCCGGCGTAATTTGTGGACTTTGTATTACAGGTCAGCGGCGGAACGCAAACCGCCACCTCCCAGAACCTCAGCGCCGTTCCCTTGCCACAAACATTGTCAGCCGGGCAACAAACATTTCTGGTGCCGGCGGTGCAGAAATTGTTGCCCACGGCTTGGCAAGCGGTGGCTTGGGGCTGACAAAATTTCCGGCCCGAAGCGCTGGCTGGCTTTTCCAAATTGGGGTCGTTACTGCAAAAGAAGTCTCCATGTTGAGAATAGCCGACCGGAGCGGTCTGCGCCCCGACGAACCAAACCAGGGCTAAAAAGAAGCCCAAAATACCAATAACCAAAAAACTTGCTTTTTTCATTTGCTTATGATAACATAGAAGTCAGAAAGAAAGGAGGTCGGCCATGAAAAAGTGGATAATGCGGGTAATGATTGATGGTCTGGCCCTTTTGGTCGTGGTAAGTTTAGGCGCCCTGTTGTGGCTACTATGGCTGTGGCGAACGGATCCTAATGTCGCTGTTGCCCTTGGCCACTAACGCGCTAACGCTTACCGCCAGCCGATTAGCCCCGATGTCTGTCAGTGTGACGGATGGCGGGGCTATTTTTTGTTCTGAATCTTGTCCACCAACTCCCCCACCGCCACCCGCTCCTGTGCGCCGGTATCGCGGGCTCGCACGGTGACGGTGTCGTCGTCTAGCGTTTGGAAATCAATCGTCACACAGTAAGGTGTACCAATCTCATCTTGCCGGCGATAGCGTTTGCCGATGTTGCCGTTGTCGTCGAAAGTAATAGCCCCGACGCTTCGGTCGGGGTCCCGACCTAGCGTCGGGGCTTTTAGGGAATTGAAAACGGTGCGGGCTTTAGCAATTAATTCCGGTTTATTTTTGAGCAACGGGAAAACCGCCACTTTAATTGGAGCCAGTTCAGATTTTAATTTTAAGAAAACGCGTTTCTCACCCCCTAACTCATCTTCGGTATAGGCGCTGGTAAGTACCGCTAGAATGATTCGATCGAGACCGAAAGTCGGCTCAATCACATGCGGGACAAATCGCTCTTTGGTCTCCTCATTATAATAGGACAAGTCAACGGTACTCGCTTGACGGTGATTCTGAAGATCAAAATCAGTCCGATAGGCCAAGCCGCACAATTCTTTGCGACCGAAAGGAAAGTCGAATTCAAAATCAATCGTCCGTTTCGAGTAATGCGCGCGATCATTCTCGGGGACTTCCAGTTCGTGAATTTTATCCGAAGTCAAACCAATGTCCCTCATCCACCCGAGCATTTCTCCCCGCCAATATTCAAAAAACTTTTCCCAATCGGCGGGCTTCACAAAATATTCAATCTCCATTTGCTCGAATTCGCGGGCGCGAAAAAGGAAATCCCGCGGAGCAATTTCGTTTCTAAACGCTTTCCCGATTTGAGCTATACCAAACGGAAGTGTCGGATGAAAAGAATCAACGGTATTCTTAAAATTGACGAACATCCCCTGCGCCGTTTCGGGTCGGAGATAAGTAATCGCCGCGTCATCGCCTGTGCCAATTTGGGTTTGGAATATCTCGGAAAATTTTTCCGTATGCCCGCTCGCCTGCCACACTTTCTGATTCATCAAGATCGCAGCGTCCACACCGTAAATATCTTCCCGCCCTGTGACAAATCTCTGCCACCATAAATTTTTAAGATTATTCTTTAGCGCCAATCCGTAATGACCATAATCCCAAGTCCCCGCCAAACCACCATAAATCTCCGACCCGGGATAAATGAACCCCCGTCGTTTCGCCAGCGCCACTAATGTTTCCAGATTGGTCATATAATTGTTATTTCATGGCGTAGTTCCGGGCGGCAAAATCATACTGCTCCACAAAAATCTTTTTAAGGGCCATCAACGAGTTTAATTCATAAAAAACGAGCGTCGCTTCACGGTATTCATTCTCGTCAACGCTACGGTACGACAGTGGGGCACAATTATTGGCCAGCAGGGCGGCGTTGGCCATAAGGCGCGATGTCCTTTTATTACCATCTTCAAATGGCTGAATATAACTTATGCCAAGTAAGGTTATCAGCGATTGGCCGTAGGGAGAATCAATTTTCCCAATGTTTATCGCTAAAGATTGCAGCGCCTCTCTCACTTGATAACTGTTATCCAGTGGACGATAAATTGATCCGGTAACCCCGACCGGTTTTGACCTCAAACCATAATTTACATCCATGTCCTTGACCAAAATTTTGTGAACTGCTTCAAGATTAACAAGCGAAAATTCCTTGAAGACAGCGGCCTGTTCGCGAATAAATTTGAAGGCTTCCTTATGATTGAGGATCATTCGAGTTTCATTTTTATTATGCCCCAACGCTTCAGTCCCCTGCCTAATTAACTTTTCCGTATCTAATAATGTATAAGTATTCCCCTCAATTCTTGAAGATTTCCAAGACAATTCGATGACAAAACGCTCAAGTTCTTTCTCATTAAGCGTCGAAGATATATCCTTTATATTTGTTCGGTATATTTTTGTGGCCTCGGTTAAAATTTTTGTTTCCGCGGAAGTAAAAAGGTCAGGGGAAATAGATTCCAATAGACTAAAATTATATCCCCTTAAACCAAACCGCTGATCCGGTTCTTTAGCGCAATACTGGGAGACATCAATGGTCGTCACCAATCTGCCTTTATTACTGATGCCATACTTCACCGACCGTCCAGCGCCAGAACCTTCGAGAAGACCTTTTGATTTCAATTCCGACAATTCGCGTTTAACGGTAATCAATGATACTTCGTTCCCCCGCCGAAGGAGTTCGGCATGAACGCTTGAAGACGCCAAAGACCCATTCTCGATAAAGATCTTGAGAATAATCTGTTGAGCTTGATTTAGATCGATCATTTTAATTTCGTATCATTTTGTACTCTTAATCGTATCATTTTGATACGATTGGAGCAACTCACCAGCGCCACTAATGTTTCCAGATTGGGCATAAAATTATTAAATGTTATTTCACCCTTTCTTTATTTCTACTTTCAAATAATTATCATTTACTTCTAATGTTTTAATTGTTAAATTGTTGTAAGGATCGTAAAAAGTTTGACCTTCTTTTAAAGCAGAGTCGAGAACATCATCAATTTCATCAGCACTATTTAGAAAATTATCACCATTTGAAGTAGCGTGAGGAGTATTGTCTACTAAGAAAACGTTACTATCCCCAACTAATTGTTGTTTTTTGTTTAGCAAAATAAATAAACCCTGTTTATAACGGGCCGAATCACCCTTCGGACTCCTATACTCTAAGTAATAATTTAACTCGCCGGTCAATGGAATTTTTATCCCCCTTATTTGATGAGGTGTTGATTCAATCGGATAAATGGTATAAATTCCAGATTCATCTAGTAATAGAATACTAGCGGAGTCTAACCACCCTAATTCCTCTTTGAATCTAACATTATAATTCTCGATATCATTCGAGAACCACGGTCGTCCCATGGTATCAAACATATCCCCATATTCAATTTTCTCACAATCTTCCTGATTCCTCACAATAGCTACTGCACCACACTCCCAAGAATTTGCATGGGGTAATCCAAAAGTATGCCCTATTTCATGTCTTATATAATGACTTAAAGTAAGCAAATCTTCGGTTGTAAGCCCGATAAAAGCCAAGTTAAATTTTCCTTCGTCAGTTAAAACAGGGGTATACCCATTAGTAGCCCCGCCGAGATTATGACAGTAAGAATTAACTGGAGCTAAAAAAACAATTTTATCCCTGTCTTTAAATTCTACAAGGTGGTCAACATAAGGGATGAGATATTCTGATGCTCTAACTCCGCAGTATTCTGATTCAGTAATTGGTAGTGTATGCCAATCATAAATGTTATCTTTGTTATCTTCCAAATAAGTCTTGCTGTAGGAATTCTCCGTTATAAAATTAGCAGTAGACAAGGGATTATCTCTATTCAAGACAAGATTGTAAATATCTTCTTTCGTATACGGCCTGCGATCTTTATCTTTATAATTTACCAAGAAAATAATTACTCTCTGCCCTCCCAAATTCGGATTGGTAATAGTTACTGATGGCGTTTGTCTTTCTCGCATCAAAATGAAGAGTTGCTGTTGGAGATCAGCGAGCTTCGCCTGCAATTGGACGATCAGAGTCGCCCGAGCTTGTGGGGTAAGTATATTTTGCGGTGTCTGAGCGCGAGTCGTTAGCGGAACGAGAACCCCGACCAAGAGCAAAACGATAAGAAAATATTTTTTCATAATGGCTCTATTCTACACCCGCTCGGTGTTGTTCACAATCAATAAGTCGATGAAGTGCGACGTTTAATGTTAAAGACATAGATAACTTTCTGGGCAGAAATAATCTCATAAAAAATTCTGTAAACACCAACGCGTCGGCGCCAAACTCCCTCCACTTCCATCTTCTCAATATCTCCAGCAAACGGATTCGCGGGTAAATCTTGAACTGCTTGGATCAATCTTGTTTGATCAGAAACAGGGAATCTCGATAATATTTTATGAACCTTGCTTCGAATCACCAAGACCCAATTCTCGTTTGAGTTCATCAAAAGTAATGTAATTACCTTTCTCATAATCGCGACGCGCTCGGACCAGATCTCTCTTCTCTGCCGCCGTCGGTGTAAAAGTTTTGAATTGACGAGGTTGACTTTGCTCTTTCTGCCAAGTCAAAAATTCCTTGTAAGCCGTGGCTGGCACGGCAACTAGTTTTTGCTTTTGTTGACCGAATAAAATTTTAGGAATAGTAATGGTGGTCATAATTGATAGGTAATATGTTAGCAAATATCGACTAATCAGTCAAAAATCATCATTGCGCCACCGTGCCATCACTTGTCTGATAACGGGAATCGTCCGTAATCTGCGTGTCTACCGACCGTTTGATATTGGTTAAGGTCTGGCGAGTGAAAGAATCTGTCCCCGCGAGCGTCGGGGTGGTAATCAACACCGGCGTCTCGCCGACCTGACTGATGCTCGGCAAAAAGGCGATTTGAAACGCCACCTCGCGGGCGGCGGAAGTCACTCCCCGACCGGCATCCACCACGCCGAGATCCCACGACACTTCGCCTCGAGTATCATCGAAGGTGACTTTTTCACTATCGGGACTGACAGCGCCAAGCCACTTAACATAGGCCGGCAAAATCGCGCGTACCATGGCGTCACCAACTTCATTAGATGAATTAACCACCGACCAGGAAATTGTGTAGGTCGTCTCCTGACCGACGCGAGGTGGCAACGGTCCACGATTAGTGAAAGGACCGTCATGATAAACACCCTTCGAGGCTAATTGGAAGACTGAATTCACTTTCATCTGTTTCTTCACTGTCGTCTCAATTGTCTCGCTCGCCGAATCGGCCGTGACTCGGCGTCCGCGGAAACTGACGATGAGATCGATCGTCGGACGAGCGATCACCGACCGATCGCCCCGGATGAGAGGCAAGGCAGAGAAATTAAAACTAACTTGACCGCGATCAGCCGGCGCCAAACGACTAAGTGCCGGCAAGGTTCCCTGACGCCAGAGAATTTGGTTGGTCGCGGATTGATAAAAACCGTCACTCGCCGCCACCGATCGTTGGTCGAGCGCGAGGCCGGCGAGCGTCACCGTGAGTTCGCCGTCGGTCACTTCGGTCGGCAAATTATTAACCCAAGTAATATCCACTCGGACCGGTTGACTACTACTCGTCACATATTCTTGAGCCAGTCCATCGCCGTTCACCGCCACATTGAGCGCCACGAAGGGACGCTTGATCGTCACTACCTTGAAAATTTCTCCGTAATTAACAGCGATCTCGCCTTCAGTCTTGACGCTCTCCATCCCCGTCGCGAACCGGAATGATTTAGGATCGTCATCTTGACCCTCGAGCTTGCCCGAAATTTTAATCCGTGGATGAGCCCCCACCGGAATATCGCCCAAACGCCAAATGTTTGTGCTGATCGCCGGCGGTGGAGTGGCCGAAGTGAACGAAAAACCGGGCGGGTAAGAAGCAGTCACCACCAAATCACGGAGTGGCGTATCGCTGGTCGACATAAGTTCTAAGTCAAGAGTAATTGATTGTCCTGAATTAATTTCTGGGGGCAAAGTCAAATTAAGCGTCACTGGCGAGGAACTGATTTGATAATGGAAAAGCCCGACCTTGTCGAAAATCGCGTTCGAGTCGGCAATTCGATATTCGATTGAAACCTTGATTGTCTGCTCGACATCCTTCTCCCCAAAAACAAACGCCTTGATGGTTTGACTAACGGTCGCCCACGGCTTGATGGTCTCGAGCGGAATTCTGGTGCGAGTTAATTCTTTCGTCACATCGAGCGCGGAACGAGTGCCGGGCGCAAATTCAACAATTAGATCGGCCGAGTTAAGCGAAGTGGTGTTCTTATTCGCCACGAACACTTGAAAATTCAACAACTCGCCGGCCTTGACGGTTTTCGGTCCGTCGAGTAGAAGCTCAACATTCGCCGGCGAGATAACATTGCCCCCGCGATACAAGGTGTAGCCAGCAAAGCCCACCGCGATCAAGAAAAAAATAATGGCGATAATCAAAAAAACCGTCAGCCATGAACGATGGAGTGACCGACCACGATGATTAAGATCGCCCCAACCCGCCTTGTCGTCGGACCGGTCAATCGTCGAGCCATTTTCTTTGGGCGACAGGGACGAACGCCGGAGAGGTGAACGCTCGCCGTCGCGAGTATAAAGCCGATGCTTCAACGCTTCAATCCTTTCCGATTCCTTATCTTTACGAAGATTTAACATCGTTTGGAATTATATCATTAAAGATGACTATGGTAGAACGCTTCGTTGATCGAGGCGACGACTTCGGGTTGGCAAGCGGCGGTGGCAGTGAGCAGATTCTGGCACCAATCGGCGGGCGGTAAAATTGTTTCCAGCGTCGGCGTTCGACGACCATAACCAAGCAGAGCGAGCAAGCGCCAAACGGACGCAATTTCGTAATGTTCCAGTTCGAGTTGAGAAAGTTGGTGTTGCGTTAAAAAAGAAATCGCCGAACGAATTTCTAAATATAATTGCGAATCATTCAACTTCCCATCGGTGATAAGAAAACGGCGCAAGAGAAACGCCAAACGCGCCGTGAGCGCGCGCCGGTGATTATCGGAGACTAGTGAAGCCACATTGAAATCCGTAATCGGTTCAGCCCCCACCAAGCGCCAGAATTCTCTTCCCTTCACCAAGGTCGCTTGGAAAAAAGTCAGCTCCGACAAATGGTAACGAAGTTTCGAGCGCAACTCTCTCGTCCCTTGCGCTAAGATCGATACGCGCCCCAGACGATGAGTGAGCAAATCAAGCAAACGACTCCCCTCGCCGATCGAGCGACTGCCAATGACGAAACCCTCAGTCTGATAAAGATAGTGAGGCATCAGACGCGCTCCAGACGAATTTCAATGGTTTCGCCCGGGCTAAAACAAATCTCGGTGGCGCTCACCACTCGGCGAATTTCGGCGCGCGCTGATTCGAGTGTAGCTTGGTCGGCTGGTGGAACGGTGACAAAAAGAATAATTTGATCACTCGGTGCGAGACCAGATTCCTTCCGAAGATCTTGCACTTGGTGGATGAAATCGCGAATTTGTCCTTCCGCGCGAAGCACGGGCGTAATAGTGAGATCAAGCTTAACTGGTTCGGGAAGATCGTTTTGCCACAATACGGCTTTCACATTCACTTCATCCTTGATGAGAATTAAAAAATCGTCAGTCAAATCGTCGGGTTTCAAACCTTGGACAAACAGCGTTTGCAACGGTTGCCTCACTTTCACCCCCGCGCGGGCGCGGGCTTCCAAGCCGAGCGACGCAATCTTTCGAACAATTTTCATATTTTGCAATAGTTTTTCACTTTTTTTATTTTCAACTTCCGGCCAGTCGGTCAAATGAATACTA
Organism: Minisyncoccota bacterium; assembly: GCA_020057185.1. Classification (GTDB taxonomy): domain Bacteria; phylum Patescibacteriota; class Minisyncoccia; order Phycocordibacterales; family JACOZG01; genus JAGVGK01. Next base: position 13,053 of record JAGVGK010000012.1, read on the forward strand.
ATTGGGTCAGTCGCTTGATGAAGTTCACGATAAATATCTTCCGCCAGAAACGGCATAAACGGCGCGAGTAATTGAGCAAATTGCTGAAGGCTCTGCTTGAGCGTGCCGAGAGCGGCCACGCGATCGGCCGAGTCTGTGCCACGAATCCGATCCCGCGATCGTCGTAAATACCATTGCGAGAGATCCGCCACGAAATCGCGAAGTAAGCGCGACGCTTCCGTAATTTGATATTCTTCAAGATGCTTGGTCACTCGTTGAGCCAAATCGGCTTGAAGCGCGACGAGCCACCGATCGAGAACCTGCTCCGAATTAGAAACTTCGGAAAGCGCGCCGACTTCGTCGCGATAAAGTTTGTAAAAAGCGAGAACATTCATCAGCGGATTAATAACTTTCCGCACCACTTCCACCACACTGGTCTCATCGAAATTCTTCGACTCGCCGGGGGCGTTGACCGTGTACATCCAGAAGCGCAAAGCGTCCACACCATATTTATCCATCATCAACCACGGATCAACCACATTCCCGATTGACTTCGACATCTTCTTCCCTTCAGGATCAAGAATATGGCCGAGACAAATGACATTCTGGTACGGTGAACCTTTTCCCAAGAGCACGCCGAGCGCTAATAAGGTGTAGAACCAACCCCGCGTCTGATCAATCGCTTCGGCGATAAAATCAGCCGGATATAATAATTTCTGTCCAGAGAAAGGCTGGTGATCTTGAGCCCACGGCATCGCGCCGGAATCAAACCAAACATCCAGCACTTCGGACGTGCGTTTTAGAATTGTGCCAGTCTCACTAATTAATTCTACTTCATCAATAAACGGTCGATGAAGATCCAACTCGTAATCGGCGTTGTGGGGCAGAGGGATAAAATCCAACTTTCTAACTTCGGCATTTTTCAAAAAATCGGCTGTGTCTCCGCGCAAAGTGAGCGTCTGGGTTAAATCAGCCCCGCTCGCCACCGCGAAAAGTAACCAACTCGGACTTTCATGTGTGATAATTAAAATTTTTTTATTCTGATATTTAACTTCCAAGTCATATAATAATTCACCCATCCGTCGTTTAACTTCCATCAAACTTTCCCCGTTCGGTAAACGGTTAGTAAAATATTCTTCCCGAGTCTTAAAATAATCATAGTAAACTTGAGTGGGCTGTCCGTTAAGATCTCCGTGATTAACTTCCCGCAAACGAATATCATATTCAATTTGCTTTTTGGCTAAACCCAAAACTTCAGCCGAAATTTCGGCAGTTTCTTTAGTGCGAACGAAATCTGACGAAATAATTAGATCGATCTTTTCCGCCTTTAATAATTTTGAGGCCTCCAACACACCCACCCGCCCAACTGCCGTTAAGTGATCGGGATTATCGAACTTCGAACTGACTCGACTGGCAACATTGTTATCCGCTTCGCCGTGACGCATCACAAAATATTTATTCCCAGATTTTTTGGTGTACTTTTTTAATTCTTCAATTGAACCGATCACTAATTTTTGATTATCTCCCGCCCACACTGGCAACGGCGTCCCCCAATAGCGTTCACGCGAGATCGCCCAATCCTTCACTTCCGCTAGCCATTCACCGAAACGACCATCTTTAATATGCGCGGGAATCCAATTTATTCCGCGGTTCGCTTCCAGTAACTTTTCCCGTAGTGCCGACATTCTGATATACCACGAATCGCGGGCGTAATAGATAAGTGGCGTCTGACAACGCCAGCAAAAAGGGTAAGTATGAGTCACAGTCTCTTTCTTTAATAAAAGTCCGCGCTGTTTGAGATCAATAATTATATCGACATTAGTCTCCATCACCGACCGACCCGAGAACTCACCCACGCCGGCGATAAATTCTCCCGCCGGATTCACGAGGTGAAATTTAGGCAAACCCACTTTCGTTCCCAGCTCAAAATCGTCCACACCGTACATCACCGCCGTGTGGACAATGCCCGTCCCCTCGCCAGTAGTGACGAAATCGGCCGAGTAAACTTTAAAAGCGTTGACTAATTTTGCTTGCTCACTCGGTGGCAAATTATCTTTCAAGTACGGAAAAAGTGATTCGTACTCGAGACCAATGAGTTGCGAAGCGGGAATCTGAATTTCTTCGCGACTGGCCATTCCGGAGGAATCCGAAGGAGCGAAAAATTTAGATTCCCGCGTAGCAATTAAATACTCATCACCGTTCTGAAACAAAAAATATTCGATTTTTTCTCCCACCGCCAGCGCCACATTGCCCGGCAGAGTCCACGGCGTCGTCGTCCATGCCACGAAATAGGTTTTATCCGTGCTCACCCAATCGCCAATTTTCTGTCCGGGCTTCACCTTGAATTTTACGAACACCGCCGGATCCTTTACCTCTTTATACCCCTGCGCCAATTCATGACTCGAGAGTGCCGTCCCGCACCGCGGACACCACGGCAAAACTTTATAATCTTTATAGAGCAACCCTTGGTCCTGCGCTTGTTTAATTACCCACCAGACCGATTCCATATAATTGGGCGTGTAGGTGATGTAAGGATTCTGCTGATCAACCCAGTAGCCAATCCGTTCGGTAAACTTCTGCCATTCAGCCAGATATTTCCAAACATTAGTGCGACACTTCTGGTTGAAGGTCGTTGCGCCGTAATGCTCAACCTCTTTTTTGGATTTCAAACCCAATTCCTTCTCCACCTCGAGTTCTACGGGCAGACCATGTGTATCCCAACCAGCCTTGCGACGAACCTGATAACCCTGCATCGTTTTGAATCGCGGAATGAGATCCTTAAACGCCCGCGCCTCGATATGATGAATACCCGGTCGGCCATTGGCCGTCGGCGGACCTTCATAAAAGACAAAATCTCCGCGGGGTGACGGTTTGTTTAGCGTCTGCTCAAAAATCTTATTCGCTTGCCAAAACTCGAGGATCTCCTCCTCTTTCTTGGTCAACGGGCTTTTTTCTTCCGCCATAATTGCTAACTTTAGCATAAAAAAATCGGCTCGACATCACTTTGCGTGACATCAAGCCGAAGCTCAAAATCCTAATTACTTGCCTGCCCGTCCGTTAGGCGGACGAACGAAAGCAAACCAAGCATCGTCTCCGCCACAGTCACTCACCCAGCTCAGGGTTACCACACCCTCGTCGCGTCCCCACCACACACCGAAAGCCCGCCCGTCACCCATGAAGACACACTCGGCGGTGGCCACAACATGCATCGAATTCATTCCGAGTTTCTCGTGAAGTTTGGGATATTTCTCTCCAATAGCAATGACTTGGCGGGGAACAGCCAGAGCGAGGTCGTTGGCTTTGCCCCACGCTAAAACTTTGGTCCAGCTGCCACCGTTCGGACCAAAGTTCGCGAGAATCATTTCGACTTCTTCGACAGGACCAGTGGTGGGTGGGTAGAGATCGCCAACTTTTCGAACATTGTAATCGTCGGGAGTGTCGGGAGTGTCGAGGCTGGCGGCGTTTATCGCTTTTTGCCACTCGCGCTGTGGACTGACGAGAACCCGAACGGAGTGGAGACGACCACCGGGAGGAGGTACTAGTTCACGGGAAATTGTGGTCTCAATCTTCATACTATATCCTTCCATGTTGGGCTCACTTGCAAGCTCCGACCACGAGTCGAGGCTTGAAGCGGGCTATTTTGTTTTTCAAAGAACTACTACATTATATGCATATCCTAGCTTTTCTGTCAAGCAAAAGTGTAGAACATTAAAATAACAATGTCTTAAAATGTTTACGGTCGTTGCAATTTCGCATCTGGACAATTTGCTGTTTTCATTATGGCGCAGATTAATTTAAATTAAAATCGGCACGCAACCAATGATCATTCTCTATTTCATCGGCGGTGATATAAAGAACATCCTTACCAATTTTAAATTGAGACTTGAGCAAAACTATCACTTCCCGACATTCGTAAGGATGGACCCAAACACTATTTTGCAGTCTTTTAAAACCTAGATGTTCTAACCATTTTCTTAACTCATCCCTTGTCTTACGCCTAATTTCTTTAATATCAAAAATAATTAACCGATACTTCTCATCCCAATGTCGTGGCTTTTCGATTTTCAATTCTTGAGTTAAATAACGTTTCAATTCCTGTCTCCCCTCTTTAGTGATTCGCAGTAAAGTTTGTCCGTGATCATTTCTGATCTTAATTATCATTCTTTTCCCAACCAAGGAATTAACCACTCGACGCAGGTAGGCTAGACGATTGTGTTTTTGATGTTCATCCTTTATTACATATTTAAGTAATTGAACCGCATTAGGAGCCACCACTGCCAAAGCCACAACCCCGCCGATCGCTAAGGTGGCCAGAATCGCTTCTTTAACCTTGCTTCGATATTCAATCTTACTATTTTCTATCATAAACTCTATTATACTAGAATGTATCCTTAGTGTGAAATGTTTACGATCGTTACAATTTCGCACTAATGATGTTTACTAAAAAGATTTTGATTTACATTCATTTACATCTGCTCCAAAACAGGTATGGCGAGGAGGGTGAGGCCGGATTTCATAATGTGGGAAAAGGTAGTGGTCAGGGCGAGACGATAGGCCGACTGTGGATCGGTAGGGTCAACAATTTTTTGGGTGGCGTAATAGGCGTTGAATGATGAAGCAAGCTCGGTCAGATAAGTGATGAGAAGATTGGGCGCATAAAGTGAAGTGGCGCGGGCAACGACTTCAGGAAATCTTGTCAGGCGTCGCTCTAACTCACTAATCTCGGCGGGCTTGCCCACCGAAGCCTTGGCGGAGGTGGGGGGTTGACCAAGATTCGCAAAAATATTTTCAGCGATCCCCTTTTCTATCACCGCTCGCGCTCGCACATAACTATATTGCAGATATGGACCCGAATCACCTTCAAATGAGAGTGCCTTCGCGAGGTCGAAAATAATATCCCGCCCGGGTGATTGTTTAAGAATCGAATATTTAATCGCGCCGATTGCTACGGCTTCAGTGATTACCTCGCGCTCGTTAGTATTAAAATTCCGGTCGGCAATTTTTTCGCTAACCACGGTTTTAATTTCTGCCAACAAACTCTCGGCGGTCACCACCACGCCGGTGTGCGACGACATTTTGCCAGTCGGTAAACGAAGCATCCCATGCGGGAGGTGTTTGGTTATTTTAGCCAAATCGGGGAAAATCAATTCCAGCGTCTTTTTCACCACCGTGAAGTAACTCGCCACCTCATTGCCGGTAATCACGATTGATTGATCGACTGGATATTGCTCCGATTTCAACTTCGCCAAACCGAGTTCTTTCGCTTCGTAGGTTGGCAAATTTTCTTTAGTCAAGAAAACGCGAGTGTGGAGATTATATTTCTCCCCGCGGAAAATTACCGCCCCATCGCTCTTTTCAAAAACTTTGCCCACATTTTCTTCCACTAACTTCTGCCCAATCGGCCAGCTCTCACTCTCAAAAAAATTATAATCAAATTTGGTGTCGAGACGCTGATAAATCATCTCAAAATAATCAAGACTCACCTGTCGTCCGGTGTCATAGATTTTATTTATTTCCGTATCGGATCGGTCGTAAACTTTTTTATTAATTTCATTAATCTCTTGCTTCGCGACTTCATCGCTTTCATACACCTGCGAACCAAGCGCGTATGCTTTTCCCCATTCCGTAATCTCCTTTAAGTTTTGCCTGCCCGACGGCGAGGCGGGCGTTTTTAACTTTACACTTCCATAAATCGCTTTCGCCACATGTAGCCCGACATCCCCCTGATAGCACGCTCGCTTAACTTCAGCGCCCTGTGACTCAATCAATCGCGAAATCGCCTCGCCGATCGTGTTCGACATCAAGTGTCCAATATGAAATTCTTTAAACGGATTCGGGTCGGTGTATTCAATCAGCACTTTCTTGCCCGCCTCCACCACCCCCCCGCCATATTTATCACCTTTCTCCAAAACTTTTTTGAGTTCAGCAGTAAAAAAATCTTGAGTGAGAAAAAAATTGATGAAGCCGGGCGGAGCAACTTCCACTCGCTCTAACCAAGACCTCGTCCGCCCATCGGCGGACGAGGTCTTTAATTCCCGCACGATCTGTTCTGCCAACTCCATCGGGTTCTGCTTCATCTCCTTCCCCAACACCAAAGCAACATTCGTGGCGTAGTCGCCCCGCGCGAGTTCGTCCGGATGTTCCACCCCCCACCGACCCGCCACTAGCTCAAGGGAATAACCCAACTTCCGCACCGCCATTTCGACTAATTTAGTAATTTCTTGGAATAACATAGCGTGTATAGCATAACAAAAAAAGGCCCCGAACTCGAGTGTGTGAAAGAAGCTAAGCACACTCGAGCCGGGACCCCATCGCTCCTCCCTGTTCACGACAACCTATCGATCGAGCATGGTTCCTTTGCTACAAGGCTGCGTCGAGACCAGTTACCATGAACATGGCTCAAGGAGGAAGCAACTACTAAGCTAGCAGATTAATCACAGAATTGCAACCCCACCCAAACCCTCCCCAAAAGGGAGGGCTTTTCGTCCCCCCTCCTTCGGAGGGGGCAGGGGGGAGGTTTAATTTGAACCTAATATCGTGAAGTAATTGTCACTCGAGTCGCAACCAGTGCTGTAAGGACTACTTGAACCAGCGGGGCAAACATAAACCTGATATTGTCCAGACGCAATTGGATTATTGATAATATCCGTCGCCACGATCCAATTGTAAGTGGAGAGAGCAGAAATGTTTTTGTCTAGGGTAATTGGTGGGGCAGGCATATAGTTGGGACAAACCGTAGCACTGGGTGGACAAGTTGGCATTGGCGCTTGCAACCACAAATCAACCTTCGTTGCACTGGTCGCGCCGTTGTATCGCCAAGTGATTGCCTTAGTCGAATTCGCCACCCACTGCTCGCCACCGTTGGGCGAAGTGACGGTAATTGGCGAAGTTTGATTTGTCCCCACAATCCGAAATGGCTGGTTACTCTTATCACAATTTTGAGTATTACTTACGCAAACTTTGATATAATAGTTGCCATTGGCCGCATTATTAGATTCATTAAGTTCAGCAAGTTTACCCACCGACCAATTATAACGATAACCTCCACCGAGATTTACTGCTGATTTCTCTTTAGCAATCAAGCTATCCCAATTACAACCTGGTGACGGGCAAAGAATTTGAGGCACAATAGTTGGTGAAAGATAAATATCGAAATTACCGGCATGTTCCATAATACACCCTCCTCCTGTACACGGAGCATCAACACCACCCCAACGAATTTCTTGTGTTGTCCCTCTAGACCAAACTTCTCCACCATTGGGAGATAGAATTGTTAAAGGTTGTCCCCCCACACCAGAACCCACCACCACACTCAAACTCGTTTGCGCGAATTGGCCAGAGTTATCGGTGACATAGAAACTTGGGTAATAAGTGCCGGCAGTAGCGTAAGTGTGAGTGAAAGTTGCGGTTTGTCGCACAGCTTCAGTTGAGGGCGGAGTAGCAAAACCAATAGCTATCATCGGTTCATCACCCCAACGCACACTGTAACTAAGTTGCCCATTCTCCGGATCACTCGCCTGCACGGTCCAAGTGCCAACCTGTCCGACATTACGTGTCGTTGGACCCGAGACACCGGAGATTACTGGCGGTTGATTGCCAACAGGAATTGGGCGCACGATTCCGCACCCATATAGACGATTGAGCGCGCGACGAGTGGAAGGACCGACATAACCGGTGGGAGTGGTAAGACCGAGTGGCGTGAGAATCTCGCTCGCATACTTTAATTGGAAACTGGAAACGGTGGCAGCGACTGATTCGGAAAAATAAGTTGTTTGGTTATAACCCAAAAGTCCTTCTTTTGCTAAAGCTTGGATCAAAGACCCTGCTTCTTGATTATTCGTCCCCACGCCAAAACTGACATTGAAAGTGTGACACCACGGGTTGGGTGACTGACTTTGTAATTGACGCAACTGCGCCTGAAGCACCAGAATCTGCTGTTGTAATTGAGCAATTTGCTCGGCGGTCGTCAACGCCGAAGATGATAATGGCGCGATCAGAAATGAAACAAGTAACAAACCGAGAAACAAATATTTTTTAGGCATATTATTAGACTTGTCCGCCTCTGGCGGAGCTTAGACTATGATAATCTTGCTAACTTTCGATCACTTTGAGTCTAGCACAAATGCAATGCTTGCGCCACTGCGGTCAAGGCTTCAGCTTGAACCTTTTCGATCGTCTGACTGGCATCAATTATGTGATGAGGCAAACGCTTCACAAATTGTTTGAACCCGCGTCGAACCGCTTGATGATACGCCAACGCCTTTTGATCAAAGCGGGTCGCGGTGGCGGACCGACCCTTTATCCGTTCGATGCTCAAGCGTGGATCAAGATCAAGAATTAAATAAAAATCGGGTTTAAGATTCAAAAGATTGTGCAAACGGGAAAAAATATCTTGCCACTCCAGCCGGCGATTCGCCACTAATTGGTACGCGTAAGAAGAGGCAGCAAAACGATCCGAAATTACATGGTGACCAGTCAGTAAATTAGGACGCACCACTTCCGTTAGGTGCTGGGCGCGGTCCGCCACGAAGAGGAGGAGTTCCGCCAAAGGATCCAGCTTGACCGATTCACGATGCAAAAGAAGCTCGCGGATATTCATCCCGATTGGCGTCCCCCCGGGTTCACGCGTCCAGACAATCGGCTCACGGCTTAACTTATCTTTCAAATAATCAAGACAAGTAGATTTCCCGGCGCCATCCACGCCTTCGATGACAATAAATTTGCCGCGTTTTTTAGACATGCGATTTTAGAATTTTATTAATTTGCTTAGCAATCGCAACAAAATCTTTTTCGGTCTTACCCCGCGTCGTCTCGGCCGCCGTACCCAATCTAATTCCCGACGGATCAACTGGACTCCGCGTGTCAAAGGGAATGGTATTTTTATTAACAATAATCCCCCCCTGTTCAAGAACATCACTCGCCGTCTTGCCAGAAATACCCCCTGCCCCGAGCGAAGTCGAGGGGTTACCACCTCGCCAAGTATCCATCAAGATCAAATGCGAATCGGTCCCGCCGGAAACTAACCGCCAGCCCAAGCGAGCCAATTCATCGGCCAAGACCCTGGCATTTTTCACCACCTGTTTGGCATATTTTTTAAATTCCGGACGGTTCGCCTCCGCTAACGCGACGGCGACGGCGGCAATTTGATTAAGATGGGGGCCACCCTGCAAACCGGGGAAAACCGCTTTATCTATTTTTTTACCTAATTCTCGCTCATCAATTTTGGAAAAGATTAAGGCCGACCTTGGTCCACGAAGTGTTTTGTGCGTCGTGGTTGTCACCACATCAGCATATTTGAATGGACTAGGATAAACTCCACCGGCGACCAACCCCGCGAGGTGCGACATATCCACCATGAAAATTGCTCCGACTTCATCGGCAATATGCCGAAATTTTTGCCAATCAATAATCCGCGGATAAGCGGTGTAACCGGCGACAATAATATTTGGCTTCTCACTCTTAGCAATCTCCATAATCTCGTCGTAATCTAATTGTTCGGTCTCGCGATTCACGCCGTAATGAACGGCGGTCCAGAACTTCCCCGTCGCCGAGACTTTATGACCATGAGTCAGATGACCACCGTGGTCGAGCGACATCCCCATAATTTTTCCCTCGACTCCGCTCGGGACAAGCGCCAAATACACCGCGAGATTTGCCGGGGAACCGGAGAGAGGTTGGACATTTACACTCCACTTTTTCGCATCTAATCTAAACAACTTCAGCGCTCGTTCTTTACATAAATTCTCAATCTGATCCGAGATTTCATTGCCACCATAATAACGATGACCGGAATACCCTTCGGCATATTTGTTCGTCAATTCCGATCCGAGTGCCGTGAGCACATCTTTGGACACATAATTCTCCGAGGCAATCAGATTAATCACCCGCCTTTGCCGTTTCTGCTCCGCCCCAATCAACCGCTCAATTTGTTTGTCCTTCATTAACTTAAGATTAACAAAATTAAACAAAAAGGAAAGGACAAAAAAATGTGTAAAATTATTACGACCGTTTTATTTCTGCACATTTCATAATCCAAAATGTTTACACAACCACCCGTCATTTTCTAATTCCTCTACGGTCAAAAACAAAATGTCTTTCCCGACCATGGCATCGGCCTTGAATAAAACAGTGACCTCAGAAAAGTCATACGGATATACCCAAACGCTGTTCTGTAAACGGATCAACCCCAACCCTTGAAGTTGTTGCCGCAAAAGATCTCTCGTGGCCCGTCGTTTCTCGTGAATATCAAAAATTACTAGTCGCCACTTTCCGTCCCAAGACTTCGGCTTCTCTATTATTAGTCCTCCAAGCTCATATCTCTCAAGTTTTTCTTCTCCTTTTTTCGTTAACCGGACATAATTTTTACCATTTTCTTTATTTATAAATATCAACCCGTGATCAAGCATTTCATAAAATCGTCGTTTCAAATACGATTTTCGAAAACGATCACGGTAACTATTATATTTCGGTCCTAAAATAAGATCAGCAATATGGTTAACCGTTGCCGTAGTATTCTTAGCCACTGATTTTAAAATTTCTTTTGTTATTGGAAAATTTTTCTTCATGTTTATGTGTAGACTTTATACGGTCGTATAGATTATACACAAATTGGGCTAGAAAACAAACACCGTAATAAGCGAGTTAATGCCCGTTTCGGGTGCCTGGTTTGACCATTCCGTGTTAGGGTGTAAGGGTCGTTTGATTAAAAACTAATTCGTCTTGTAAAAATGCCCAAA
>JAGVGK010000014.1 GCA_020057185.1 Minisyncoccota bacterium
TTTGGGCATTTTTACAAGACGAATTAGTTTTTAATCAAACGACCCTTACACCCTAACACGGAATGGTCAAACCAGGCACCCGAAACGGGCATTAACTCCCAAATGAGCAGTTTGCAAAATAGATCTAAAAACCCTTATTTTGAAATGGTTTTAAGATAATGATTGCCTCCCTCCGTCTTATTAACTTTTGAATTTGTGATTAATGAGATCATCATAAGATTTACCATTTAACGAACTAATATTAACTTCGATCACATCAAGCTCTCGCACGCCATTGCGCGTTCGAGCCCGAACATAACCAGAGCGTTCATGGTCATTTTCATTGATGATAATCACCTGGATAGAATTTTCATCCTGACGTTTGAGTGATATGACCTTTGTTTTTTTGAGATCGTAAATAAATTTGTCGGCCCCGGAGAAAGAGCCACTGGGCATGATGGTGTAATCAAGATTTTCGCTTCGAGCGATGGTAAAACTCTGACGCGATACGAGCTGACTCATTGTGAGAACTTTGAGCTGTTCCACAAAATTTCGATCACGCGCCGGCAAGAATTTTGCCAAGTCATTCTTAAGTTTTTTGTCTTCAAAGTGGCCAATGCGATCAATCAGATCTTGAAGTGAAGTCTTCATTTTATAGAGCGCTGTCTTGCGATTGATCATTTTCCAGTCGAGCTCGACACCTTTCTGAAGCATAAACCAAAGATCGTAGACATCACGACCCTTCAGACGATACAAGAAAGCCCTGATTTTTTCGGCCAAAATTTCCGGCCAATTCATATGTCTAACAACCGGCAACGGCACAACCGGAAAGTCGCTCTCGAGTACGGTCTCTTTGGAAGTCTCCGATTTTTCTCGAAGCGAAAAATCGAGATGGATATTAAGCGGTTGCTTCATGCCTTCCGGCTGATAGCTCAAGATGCCGGTGTAAGCGAACTTGTTTTCTTCAGTGCGTTTGAGCTTCATGTCCGGAATGATGGCACTCACCTTTTTAACCGTCTCATTTACCAACGAATCAAGTTCTCTCGCGGTAAGGTCGGAAGTAAAATCCAAGTCTTCTGAAAAGCGTCCAGATTTAAGAAGCAAGCGAATGGCGGTCCCGCCTTTGAAATACACTTTTTGACTTTGCGCCGTGCCATAAAACACACTCAAGAAAACAATCTGGATATATTCACGAATGATCGTGAACTCATCGATCGCGAATCGCTTTGAGAATTCATTGATTTGGGTTTTTGAAATCATCGGTTTAGAATTTTATCGAGGCGAAGTAATTCTTAAACGCCTTGTTAGTTATTTTGGAGACCATTTGTTTAACCTTATCCTTATCAACCGACTGCCAATTCAACTCCTCGACTGAAAGAGCACCTCGGCCAAGCGCGACAAAAAACATAGTATCAATCAAGGCTTTTTCCGGTGAGGCAATTAAAAAGTCTCCGGACTTTTCGTAATCGCTGTAATATTTTTGATTAAGATGCACATAAGAAAAAGTTTTACCGCCAGCTTCGAGCTTTCGAGCAAGACCGGTTGTGACCGAGATAATCTCTTGAGGAGACTGCACTAAGATGCCGTAAAAGTTGAGCGCTGAATCCAACGACACGTAGGAAGGACCATAGAGGACATTAGCCAATTCAAAGTCTGACGGCCGATTAGATGCCAAAAGATACCAACCTCTCCTCACCCTTTCAATCACGCCCGCTTTGACCAAACGACTAGCTTGCACATGACTGTAGTTTGCATCCGCAACCTGCAATATTTTCTGCAGGTCAGCCGAGGAAAAGACTTTTTTCCCTGACGCCTGTAATACTTGTAATGCTTTTACCTGCTTCATAGATTAGACTTGCTTATCAGAAATGTACAGTAAATCTAATGTATATACAAGACCTAGTTATCCACATCTCATACTTCTCCTATTCCCAGTTCCTAGTTAAAGGATAAAAAGGGCGACCCTTGCCGAAGGTTCTTCTTCTTAATCAGTGGCTTTAATACACACGGCGGAACAAAGAATAGAATCGTCTGGACTAACACCGGCCAGAGCTCTAATTCTCCAAGTAGTAGAATTCTCCAATTGAACAGAGCAAACTCCACCTTGAGTATTAAGAGAACTACTCATTAATTGAACACTGCCCAAAGCGCAGAAAAGATAAGAAGAAGTGGGACCAATGTCACAAATTTTTGGTGTGAGTCCAGGGTTACCCACATCAAGACAAAGATTACTTTGATAAATGCTAGGATTCAACTTGCTACTTGTCACAGCTTTGTTAGCAATTTTAACCGTGGTCACCGCGTCCGTGCTTAATTTATCGCGACTTACCGCATTGTCCTGGATTCGATTCCCGTTCACCGCATTTAGGGCGAGCTGGGTCGTATCGACACCCATATTCTTAATCGTAAATTGATTGCCGCTGGTTAACCGCAAGGTTGTCTCGTCGGCGGTATAAGTGGTGCCGGGACCACCAGTCGGCCAGGCGGTTTTACAATTGCCTGGGACAGATGCTGGACCAATACAAACACTGCCATCAGTTAAAACGCTAAACCTACTATCATTATTATTATAAGCAGCGAAGATAGAGCCGGTAGTATCTTTTCGAACTATTAATTTTGGAGTATTGTCAGTCGTGACAGGAAAACCAATTCCGACATTACCAGACAAATTTGAATATTGGTGAGTACCAGAAGGTGAAACCGTCCAAGAGGAAGCAACGGGATCGCCAGTGGTTACATCAGCTCGACAAGCCACATCGCCACCCGGATTGATCTGATACATATACTGCCCAGTTGGACAGACGCCAGTTACTCGGCTCTGCCAAACAGAAGAATCAACTGGACCATCGCCGCCGCCGGTCAAATCCGTGTCGCAAACCCAATTGGCGCCATTCCATTTCAAAACCTTACCAATTTCGGTACAAGAAGAAGGGATGTCGCCACCGCCCGGCGGAGTCCCCGCCACAATACAATTATTGCCATCTTTATCACAATACTCGGTGGCGCCAACGCGACCATTCACACCGAGCGCGAGTGATCGGTTGGAGTCAGACGGTAAAACATAATTTTCGTCACTATTGGTAATTCTAATTCCTAGAATAGAAGTCAGAGCCCCAACTTGAAGAGCTCCTTGCTTCCACTGTGGCGTTATCGACACATTAATCGGCGGGAAACAACCGGGGTCGTCACCGAGAGCGCCAGTACATTCTGGCGGGGAATAAAGAGGGTCCTTCCACTCCGGCGGTTCGGCGGCAAAAACAATCGGCGTACCACCATCGTCGCTAGTTACTGTGAAATTTCCACTTTGGGCGAATGACCCGCTACCATCGCTATTCTCAAAAATTTTGTAATACCATTGACCACCGGTTCCAAAGAGAGCGGATGTAACTGGCACAGAATAACTACGGTTACCATTAGAGTTGTCCATTGCCACAGAACCAATACTAACGGCCGTACCATTAGGAAGATAGCGTTTCAAGTACAATTTAGGTTTAGTTAAGCTGGTCTGCCAAGTAATCGTGATATCCGGTCCATCAATAATGTAGCTACTAGCATTGGTTATTAGTGAGGTGATATCACCACTCGGCGTGCGATCGGTGGTGGTAAATGACAGAAGATCGCCCAAATAAATTGTAACTCCTGGAATTGCGACAATAGCGCAGAAATAGTAAGTGGTACTTGGTGAAAGATCGCTGATTGACTTGGAAAAAGGAGCATCGTTTGCTCCAGCGCCAAGATCGACATTACCAGACGCAGGTGCGGTTTGACCGAAGCTATTGTTGCATGATCCGGGGTTGGCCACGCTGTAACGAAACCACCCAGTCGCGGAGCGTGTATCAGTGCCATTGGAACGGTTCCACAAAGCATTTAAGGTGGAACCTGATGCGGAAATGCCAGTGGCCGATTGGGTAATCCAAAGGGTCAGCGGTGGCGCAGTGTATTTATCGAGAAGATCCTCTCTTGACCAACCACTGGGACCACTAGCCCAATCAATTTTCCACCAGATGTAATTATCGCCGGGTGTTGGACCGCCAATCACCGTGCCGAGCGCGCCGATATCTTGGCTGTCAATTGGCTCTGTGCCATCGCCAGCCGTGGAACGAACAGCTGTACTGTTTCTGTTTGGAGTCACCTGATCGGGTGGTGGGCCGATGGTGAATTTGTCGCTCGGCGCGGGAGCAGTAAAAGTGATGTCGCCGGAAGTTGCCGTATAATTTTGCCCGTTAAACATCACTTCGGCTTTAAGGAGATAGACATCGCCAGTAAATTGAGCAGATTCTGATGTTTGAATGGCCGAGGCGAAATAGGGATTTGGGTTTCCGATGTTTATCAAATCCCCCGTTGCCGTCCAAACCACCACCGCTTGATCCGATTTTTTAACTAATTTAACCATTACTGATGTGCCGACCGCTAAGACACTGTTAGCCTGCACCTTAACAGGGACATAGGCGCCGGCGGTATAAGTAACCGGAGTGGTTGGAGAAACAAGAATCAACGGTTGGAAAGAGGGATTAGCAAGAGTAACAATACCGGCGCTTAATGAAAATTCATCACCACCGCCAAACGCAAAACAACGAACTTTAACTTGGTACTGCCCGGGCACCGCGTCAGCGGGTATTGTTATACGACCAGAACCAAAACCGTTAGCCCGACTGATTAATTCGCCGGGATAAGTCGGAAGCAGGCTATTGG
Organism: Minisyncoccota bacterium; assembly: GCA_020057185.1. Taxonomy (GTDB): domain Bacteria; phylum Patescibacteriota; class Minisyncoccia; order Phycocordibacterales; family JACOZG01; genus JAGVGK01. The sequence continues at coordinate 4,672 of JAGVGK010000014.1, forward strand.
CATCAGCCGGAACCAAACTAACTGACTGGGTACATCCAGAATTCCAATAATTAGCGTTGGTATATCTCCAAGCGATATTTTCAGAGGTGCCAGCCGACCAGCCCACATTTTCGACAGGAGTAATGCCCCAAATGTTGCTCGAGGCAAAAACCGAGGCGGCGGGTGAAACCAAAATCAAAACCGGAATGATAAAAAGGGTGAGCAGATATTTTTTCATATTTATTTTATAAAATTAATTTAATAAAAATTAATTATTGTTTTAGCGACTTCTCGATCTCCGCTTTTTGCGCTTCGGTGAGAGGCGGGGTGTTGGGTGGAGATTGGAGTGAGCGCCGAATCTCGTCCTTCTGGGCTTGAGTCATCGGCGGGGTGCCTGGCGGGAGTTGGAGGGATTTCATAATCTCGGCTTTTTGCGCGTCAGTCAAACCGCCGGGTGGTGTCACCGCTTCTTTGTTAATCGCCCAATTGCCAATCCAGATAATCGCGCCCACTAGAATCACCGCGATCACCATCAGAATCACAACCGGCCGACGGTGGAGATCGGCGGGTCTATTTTCGCTCGGGGCAAGCGGATTATTTTCAGGTTGATGCATTTCAATTTCGCCATCCATAATCATTATTGTACCACAGGTTGTTAATTTATTATTTCATGCTAAGATGTTGATAACTTTATGATGGATCTGAAAACACTTAAATCGGCGCTCGAACAACTGGAGGAAGAGCGCGGTATCCCCCAAGCGAAAATCTTGGGGGCGATTGAAGATGCTCTCGTGGCGGCTTATAAGAAAGACTACGGCAAGAAAAGTCAGTTGGTGCGGGCGAAATTCGATCTCAATACCGGCACCACCGAATTCTATCAAGTGAAGCTGGTGGTGGATGAGGCGATGTTTGAGCAGGAGGACGGCAAGGCGTCGCCTTCCCCTGAAGGCAACGCCTTGCCGTCGGAGACCTTGACAGTGAAGTTCAACGAGGACCAGCACTTGATGCTCGAGGATGCGCAAAAAATTAAACGCGAGGTCAAAGTTGGCGAAGAGCTGATTTTCCCACTCGAAACGAAAGATGATTACGGCCGAATCGCGGCGCAAACGGCTAAACAAGTTATTATTCAACGAATCCGCGAGGCCGAACGCTATTCGGTGTTGGAAGAATTTTCTAACCGCGCCGGCGAAATTGTGAATGGTAAGGTTCAGAAAATCGAACGCGGGCACATTTTCGTGGATCTTGGACGAGTGACTGGTCTTCTGTCTTACGAAGAACAGATTCCAAACGAACATTATGGCCAAGGCGAACGGATCAAGTGCTATCTCGTCGCCGTGGAAGACACGGCGCGGGGCGTGAATCTCCGTTTGTCGCGGGCGCATCCGAAGTTCGTCGAGAAACTCTTCGCTCTGGAGGCGCCGGAACTCGCGAACGGCACGGTGGAGATTAAAGCGATTGCTCGCGAAGCCGGCTCGCGAACCAAGATTGCGGTGGCGTCGCGCGAGCGCAACATTGATCCCGTCGGGAGTTGCGTTGGCCAACGCGGGGTTCGCGTCAACACAGTCATCAGCGAGCTGGGCGGGGAAAAAATTGATATCATCGAGTGGTCAGACAACATTACCACCCTCATCGAGAACGCTCTCTCGCCCGCGACGGTCAAGGGCGTCATTTTGAATGAAGAGAACCGCGAAGCCGTGGTGGAAGTAATTCCCGATCAATTCTCGCTCGCCGTCGGCAAACGCGGGCAGAATGTCCGGTTGGCGGCTAAGTTGACCGGCTGGCGGATTGATATTCGTCCGCCGGCGGGTATTGACGGCAAGGCATTGCCTTCCTCTGAAGGCGACGCCTTGCCGTCTGATACAATTACATTATGAACCTCTGGCACGACATCACGCCGGGCACCGCCGACAAAATTAATGTTATCGTTGAAATAAATCAGGGTTCGAAAAATAAATATGAGATTGATAAAGCAACCGGCTTAATCGCCCTCGATCGCGTTCTTCACAGCGCCCAAGAATTTCCGTTTAATTACGGTTTTGTCCCCCAAACTTTATGGGACGACAACGATCCGGTGGATGTGATTATTCTCGCCACTTATCCGCTCTTGTCGGGCACCTTGGTCCGCGTTCGCCCCGTGGCGCTGATGAATATGATTGACGGTGGCGAACCGGATGACAAAATTATTGCCGTCCCGATTGACGATCCCCGCTGGGAGATTGTTAAAGATTTGGCCGACATTAATCCTCATACGATTAAAGAAATTCAGCACTTCTTCCAAACTTATAAAAAGCTTCAAAACAAAGAAGTGACTGTTTCCGGTTTCGCGTCACGCGCTAAAGCTATGGCCGTCTTCGAACGCGGTTGTCAACTTTACAACGCTAAATATCCCAGCTAAAATAGACGAAAGGTCACATTATAAAAGTTAGCTATTATTAGATATTTAAAACCTATTTAATTATGAATACTAAAAGACAACTTCTGGCGCTTGGCTTGGCCATTTCGTTTATCAGTTTGCCGATTCTCGCGCTGGCCGAAAACTCAACCAACGACGACCGACCGAACACTCCGAGTGTCAAGGAAATGATGAAAAAAGATAAAGTTAAGCTCTTCGGCGAGAAGGCAATTCTCCGATTGACCAACGCCTTGAATCGCGCCGACGGGTTCCGCCAACGGGTCGCTTTCCACATCAGTCAATTCCCGAATCCTAAATTCGATCCCGTTCTCGCTAATCAAAAGTTGGAGGAAGCAAATACGGCGATCACCGAAGGCCGACTGGCAGTGACTGCCATCCAGACGGCGATGGACGCAGCGCTTGCCAAACTCGGCACCGAGAGTTCTTTCGGCGACACGCGCGCGAAGGTCCGCGAAGCGATGACGGCGGTCCGCTTCGCACACCAAAAGATTGTCGAAGCCATTCGCTTAATTAAAGCTAGTTATCAGACTAATTAAATAATTTAACTATGAATGACGACACTTCAATGAGTAATTTTCCCATCAACGACCAACCGTCCAAAGGACCGCTCTTGGGCACAATTATTATCGTTTTGATTATCATTATCGGCGGAATCTACATCATCACTTCACGCGGAAATGAGGTTACTCCGCCACCGCCGGTCGAACCAACCGGTCTTGCCCCGACCGACCAAAGCCAAACCGCACTGGCGGGCTTGAGCTCGATAGAGGCGGACTTGACCGCGAGCGACGCTGATCTTGCCACTCTCGAAAGCGAAATTAAATAGACTTGGCTTTCCCAATCGAAATCAAAAAACTCCCCCACTCTACCGTTGAACTTCGGGGGGAGTTTTCAGTAGAAATTTTCGAGTCTTTTCGCACGGAGGCACTTCATGCGCTCGGTCAAGAAGTCAAACTGCCCGGCTTCCGTCCCGGGCATATTCCCGACGATGTCTTGACCCGTGAGCTTGGCGAAGAAACGGTTCTGCGCCGAATGGCCGAGTTAGCCTTGAACAAATATTATCCGGCTATCTTAATCGAAAACAAAATCGATGCACTCGGCCGACCCAATATCAGTCTGACGAAAATTGCTAAGGGCAATCCGCTCGGCTTCGTCATCACCACCGCCGTCCATCCGGAAGTTAAACTGCCGGATTATCGCGCGCTGGCGCGGACGACCGATGTCAAGGACTCACCTTCCTCTGAAGGAGAGACCTTGACATCAACAGTGACCGACGAAGAAGTTTCGGCCGCGATTAAAGATATCGAAAAAATGCCGGAGCCAGATCGACCCAAATTACCCGAGGCAGAGTTACGGGAAAAAATTAAAGAAAGTTTAACCCAAGAAAAAATAATCAAGGCGCGCGACAAACGCCGACTCGAGATGATTGAGAAAATTATTCTGGCCACGACAATTGACCTGCCCCCGATTCTGATTGAATCGGAAACCGCCACCATGATTGCCGAAATGAAACACGAAGTCGGGCGGATGGGTTTGCCCTTCGACAAATATCTCGAACATCTTAAAAAAACTGAAGTGGATCTGAAAAGCGAGTGGCGTCCCCAAGCCGAGCACCGCGTGAAAACTGGTTTGATTCTCGCCACCATTGCTAGGGTTGAAAAAATTGAAGCGCCGACCGAGAAGCTGGAGGCGGAAACGAAACGCTTGCTCACTGACCACCCAAAAACTGATCCCGCCCGCGTTCGCGCTTATCTCGCCAGTCTAATGATCAACGAAAAAGTTTTCCAGTTGCTAGAAACGGCTTAATCTGTTATTGTGAGTTTATGCTTATACCAACCGTGATCGAGAAGTCCCCGTTCGGCGAACGTGCTTACGATATTTATTCGCGCTTGCTCAAGGATCGGATAATTTTCTTGGGTGGAGCCATTGACGACAATCTCGCCAACATTATTATTGCCCAACTTTTGTTCCTCGAATCCGAGGGGCACCAAAAAGATATTACGCTTTATATCAACTCACCGGGCGGACTGGTGACAGCGACGATGGCGATTCTCGACACGATGAATTATGTGAAGTCCGATGTTTCGACCGTCTGCGTCGGACAAGCCGCTTCTGGTGGCGCAATTATTCTCTCGGCTGGCGCTAAAGGTAAACGGTTTGCGCTTCCCAATGCGGAAATTATGATCCATCAACCCTTAGGCGGGACGGAGGGTCAGGCTTCCGACATTGCCATCACCGCCAAACAAATTCTTAAAATTAAAGACAAGCTCAACAAAATTCTCGCCAAGCACACCGGTCAAACGGTCGTTCAAGTGGAGAAGGATTCCGATCGCAACTACTTTATGTCCGCCGACGAAGCGGTCAAATACGGGTTGGTAGATAGCATCGTTAAACCGAAGACGGGGTAAGCGGAAAAATTTTTAAAAACTTTACAATTTTTAGTTCGTCTGATAATATCAGCAAGTGAACTATTTTAGTCAATTTATTAAATTTAATTTTTCGACTGTTTACTGGCCTATGTTTCGTCGTCAAAAATCGCACTTTGCCTTAAAGACTTAGGAAACTTAGGCGGGATAGCAGTTACCCCTATCCGTGTCACTAAAAACTATTCTCCTCCTCACCATTACCAGTGGTCTGGGAGGCATTGTCTTCGGTTATTTCCTCCGCTGGCTCATTACCCTTGGTCAAAAAGGGTCGGTAGAAATTGCGGTTAAAAAAACGATTCTGGAAGCCAAAGATCAAGCCCAGAAAATTGTGGATAAGGCCGAAACGCAAGCTGAAGAATTGCGTCACGAAATTAAAGAGAAAGAACGGACGCAAGAAATCGAGTTGAAACGCAAAGAAGAACGGCTGATTAAGAAGGATGAAACCCTCGACAAACGACAAGTGGATATCGCCCGCGAGCTCGAAACAATCAAGCAACGGTTCAAAGAAATCGAGCAACTAAAAAACGAGTTGACCCAAGCGGGAATCAAGAAGGCGGGCGAGCTCGAGCGCGTGGCCAAATTAACGGAAGCGGAAGCCCGCGAGGAATTGATGGAGACAATCGCTAAAAATTATGAGGAGGATCTCTTGATTCGAATGCGTAAATTGGAAATGCAGGGCGAAGAGAAACTAGAAGTAAAAGCCAAAAGCATTCTGACCACCGTCATCCAACGCCTCGCCAACGGTCCAATTCCGGAGGTGATGTCGACCGTGGTGGTCCTCCCCTCCGACAATGTGAAGGGAAAAATTATTGGCAAAGAAGGTCGAAACATTCGGGCTTTCGAGAAGGCCTCGGGGGTGGAAGTGATTATTGATGATACCCCGGGTTCAATTATTCTCTCGTCATTCGATCCGGTTCGTCGGCAAATTGCCAAGGTCGCCCTCGACCAGCTAATTGTGGATGGGAGAATTCACCCGGCGAAAATTGAAGAGATTGTCGCCAAGGCTAAAGAAAATGTTTCCCAGATTATTAAAGAGAAGGGCGAGCAGGCCGCTTACGAGACCAATGTCTTCAATCTCGATCCGCGAATTATTCTGATTCTCGGCCGGCTTCACTTCCGCACCAGTTATGGCCAGAATGTGCTCCAACACTCAATCGAGATGGCGCACCTCTCGGGCATGCTCGCCGAAGAACTCGGCGCCGATAGCCAAGTGGCGCGCACCGGTGCCTTGCTTCATGACATCGGCAAAGCGGTTGACCATGAAGTAACTGGCACGCATGTCGAGATCGGTCGGCGGATCTTAGAGAAGTTCGGCGTGGGCGAGCCAGTCATTAAAGCGATGCAAGCCCATCACGGTGAATATCCTTACGAAACGCTCGAGTCAATGATTGTCCAAACCGCCGACGCGATCTCCGGCGCCCGCCCGGGCGCCCGGCGCGATACGCTCGAGAATTATCTCAAACGGTTGAAAGACCTCGAGGATGTAGCTAATTCCTTCCCGGGCGTCGAAAAAACCTATGCCATTCAAGCGGGACGGGAAATTCGCATCTTCGTTAAACCCCAAGAGATCTCCGACATTGAAGCCCAGAAGCTCGCGCGGAACATTGCCATGCGTGTCGAACAAGAACTTAAATATCCGGGCGAAATTAAGATCATTGTCATCCGCGAATCCCGCGTAGTTGAATATGCTAGGTAAACCGTGTATACTGGGGGTAGACAGAGAATTGGTCGAGCATTACCAATAACCATTTTTTATAGTTATGAATAAAGCCTCCCTAGTTGATGCCGTGTATGAGAAGATCGGCGGGACGAAGGTTCAAGCCGAGCAGGCCGTTGATACGGTGGTTGATTCGATTGTCGCGTCTTTGAAAAAGGGCGATGAAGTCTCGATTGCCGGACTCGGAATTTTCTCGACCAAACAACGCGCCGCCCGCACCGCCCGGAATCCTCGCACCGGCGAAGCGATTCAAGTTATGGCGATGCGCGTGCCGAAGTTCCGCGCCGCCAAAGGTCTCAAAGAAGCGGTCAAGTAATTTACTTCGACCCACTACCAAAAAATCCCCTAGCCGTAAGGTGGGGATTTTTTGTTTTCGGTAAAAGAAAAACGCCGTCCCACATTTAAGTGAGCACGGCGTCTAGTTTTTTCGTCACTTCTGATCAGCTCTCCAACCACTGTTCAAAAATTAAAACGGTCACAAGAACAATGGTCCCCCATCCACCGATCCTTAATCCGACTTTAATTTGATCTCGGTGTCCATCCACGCCGATAATTGCACCCCATACTGTGACGACAATCCCCACCAGTACAGCGACGCAACTAACCGTCCCTATTAGTCTTGTTAGAATATGCATCTTCACTCTCTTTCTGAAAAACGGTTTATTTGGTTCTCAAAGTGGTAACGCTACCACTACATCGTTGACTGCTTCTAGGTTAGCATAGAGCTAGAAAAAAGTCAAGTATTTTAAACCAACTGGATTTCTTTATCGAAGACACTGGCAATTCGCGAAAGGGTACCAAGAGAATAACCGTGAGTTCCGCTTTCAATCCGCGCAATAACTGATTGTGGCATTTTGGCTTTTTGGGCGGTTTCCTTTTGCGTCAATTTTTGATACAGTCGCATTGTTCTGATCTGATGGGCCAGTTTTAGCCGTGCCAATTCCTCATCATAAGCTTTTTGAAAACATCTAGACTTTGAAGCACGCCTAAGCACTTCTTCAAACGAATAGAATTTGAGACCCTTGATATTGATTACTTTCTTTATTTGCTTTTTCATATTATTTTTTTATAAATATTTTCGGCTCGGTCTATTTCGTGCTTTGGTGTTTTTTGACTTTTCTTGATAAACGCACTGACGAAATATAAAGTGTGGTGAATAGAGAAGAAGATAAGCCGATACTGTTTTACAATTAGTTCTCTGACTGGTCCCCTTAAGACTTTGACATACACCGATCGTGAATCTCGATTTCGCAAGACAGCTATCGACGCCAAAATTTTTGCCTCATCCACACTCCCTCGGGACCGGACAAAATCTTTAACCTCGTCAAAAAGTAGAACTTGAAATAGTTGGTCCATATATAGTATATCAAAATTGCTATGCCGGTGTCAAATAAAACTTCTGGATCAGGGGGTTGAGGCGGGTGATGATTTCGTAAACCGAGGTGTGGGCGAGAGTGGCGAGGCGTTCGGCGGGTAGGCCGTCGCCAATTAGAGTCACGATATCGCCGGTTTTGACACCGGAGATGTGAGTGACATCAATCACAATCATATCCATCGAAACTCGCCCGATGACTTTAGCCAATTGATCACGCACCACCACTTCGCCGATGCCGGAGAGCGCGCGCGGGAAACCGTGCCAATAACCGATCGGGCAGACGGCGAGTTTTGTCCCCGGTTTAATGTGCTCGGTAAAATCGTAACCGACCGCTCCCCTCTCGCTAATCGTTTTCACTTCGCCAATAATTGTTTTCCAAGTGAGCGCTGGTTGTAATTTAATTTTTTTGGCAAAACGTTTCCACCATTCTTGACTTGGGTAATGACCGTACATTCCGAGGCCGATTCGCACTAAATCATAATGCGCTTCGGGATAACCGATCGTTCCGCCGGTGGCCGCGAGATGTTTGGTTAGCGATGCTCGCGGGAAACCCGCTTGAGTAAGTAGCTCTAGCGCCTGCTCGAAAATAGCGATTTGCTGGTGAGTTTCGACTGTATGATTTTTATTGGAAGCGCTAGCCAAATGACTATAAACGCCGATGAGTTGCGCGCGGGCGGGATGATTGAGAGGAAAGTTAGAAAAGAGCGCGAGCGCCGAAACGAGGTCCGCCGAAGTGAAACCTTGCCGATGCATCCCGGTATCAAGTTTGAGGTGAAATTTCGGCGGATGAGATAATTTTAGAAGCGCCACGAGCGAATCGGGCGAAGAAATAGTCACCACAATATTATTTTTTACCGCCACCGAAAAATTAATTGGTTGCGTATAACCGAGCACCAGAATATTCCCCCTAACTCCCGCCTGACGAAGTGTCACGGCTTCAACAATCGAATCCACGCCGAGCCAATCCGCGCCGAGCTTGACCATCAAACGAGAGAAATCAATCAACCCGTGACCGTAGGCATTCGATTTAACAACGGCCATCAGTTTCACTCGCGGACTGATAAGTTTCCTAAACGCGCGATAATTATTCGCCACCGCCTTGGTGTCGGCCTCAATCCAAGTCCGCAAATTATTTTTCGATTTCATAATATTATTCTTATAAAATTTTTGCGGGATGGGAGAATCGAACTCCCGACACCAGTTTGGAAAACTGGAGTTATACCATTTAACTAATCCCGCGCGAGGCTAAATTCAACCAGCGCTTTTTTGATTATTTCGTCGTCAGTGGAGAAACCATCTTTATAGCTAATCTGCTCGGAATAATCAATATCTTCAAAATAAGCGAGTTGAGTCCGGAAAATTTTCTCATTGAATTCGTTACCAAAAACTTCCCGACCTTTCACCGTTATCTCGGAGACAGTGTGGTGAGCTTTCAAAATAAAGTATAAATCAACATAGTCTTTCCATTTGGCGCGTCGGCCGAGCGCGAACGCTTTCATCGCCGCGAGCGTGAGGAGATCGGGCAATTTCACTATATCGTCAAACGATTTTGAAAAATTAATTTGATATGGAAATTGGAAAAAGGTGAACTTCACTCCGTTTATCAAAAAAGTGTACTCCCCTTTTTTATTAACGAGAATTGTGTCAATCGTTTTGTTTTTAGTTATTTTTGTTTTAATGGAATAGTTACTAAATTCATCAAAATTAAATAAATCAAAATCGATTGACTCTCGATGCCCGAGATGAAGCGCGACAGCTGTGCCACCGACTAAGCCAAATTTTTTTGAAAATAATTTAACGATTGGCAGGAGTTTGGATTGAGTGGCTGTCAAAATTTCCTTATGCATATTTTTGAAAATATAACTGAAAATAATTTTTTACTTCCGGGCGATAATTTTGCCGGCCAAACTTGTCGGGAGTAGACTGGCGACGAAAAATCTGGGCGGTCTTTTTTATACCTAAAATCTTAATCATAGTTTGAACATCATCCCAATTGCCGTAATTCAAAATCCCCTCAACAACCGCCCCATTGGAGAGGCCGTCATAATTTTTCGTTGACCAAAATAAATACTTCCTTTCCCTGACAAAATCGCCAAGCGTCATACCGCTATTATATCATTATTTTTAGACGAGCGCGAGCGAAGCGAGGAAGATAATGGCGCAAAAAAGTGCCGAGACCAGGCACCAAGTGCACCACTCTTTGAGCTTCACCGCTTGGATGAAAGTGAGATAGAGAGAAAAAAGAATGGCGATGACGGTCACCAACATAACCGCGATCACCGCTTCACTCTGATTGAACAACGGGAAAATCAAGAAGAGGGCGTGACCAATTGCCACTAACGCATAGTAAGTCATCCCGATTAATTCCAACGGGATGCCGGCGAGTTTCGAATAACGACTGTGCACGACATTCTCGCAATTAGACTCGAGCGGGCAAACAAGCACTTCGTTGTTGCGCTTCTTGTGTCGAATATAAAAAGCAACTAAGAACCCGCCGAGGGCGACAAAAATAATCAGCAGGTGAAGTGGCGCGTTGAGAATCATATCGTCACTTCAGTGTAGCAAGATTGAGACGAAGAGACAAAAAGGCCCCGGCTTAAAGCGAGGGGCACAAAAAGAAATATCTCATGGGACGACTTTTTTCGGCCTGACTGGACGGGTCCATTTATCACCAACCACGAAAGGACCCGCGACAAAAAGGATAACCAACACCACCAAATTAAAAACCCGCCAAACTTTACCCACTTACTTCTCCTTCATGAAAAAATATTCCCAAAACAAAGATCCACCAACTCTTATTCAAGCACAATTAATATAAATAAGCAAATTATCGGGCTGCCGGGAATTGAACCCGGTCTACATGCACCCCATGCATGCGTACTACCGGTATACTACAGCCCGTTGGAAAAATAGCATCACTCTATTTAAATATGGCACAAAGAGGCCCCGACACGCAACGCATATCGGGGCCTTTCTTCTTTCCTCTTTTTCTGGGAAATCATTCCTACCGACGGTGACGATGGTGCGGTCGGTGACCGATGTAGACGGTGCGTCGGGGTTCGTAGTAGACGCGAACCGGACGATAGTATGGGCGCTCCACTATGATTGGATAACGCTCGCGAACTACGACTTGCGTCGGTCCATCCACATATTCCACCGGACCGTCGTACACGACTGGCGAGACGACCACTGGCTCCCATCTTGTCGTCTCGCTTACCACTCGCCCCTCCTTGTCCATAACCCTTGTGGTCACGCAACCGACATTCACCACCACCATCACTAACCCAAGTCCTGTCAACAAAACACTCTTTCTCATTTCAAATCTCCTTATCTAAACGATTAATCTAGTAGCACTCTTCCCAACATTCGTAGTAATCGCACACGGTCTCGCAGTAAATGGACGGTGCATAGTAGACCGGGCTTGGCTCGTAATAATAACCATAATCGTAACCACCCCCAGTGTACAAATCGCACCCCGTCCCAACCACTGCCAACACGAGACCAATCAAAATCACCCAAGCACTCTTCTTCATCTCAAATCTCCTTCATTTGGCTTTATTTCAAGCCATACCCACATTTTCCCAGAAAATCAACGACCAAACAACTGCCATCAGTATACACGAAACTAAATTCTTGTCAAGCGTTCGGGCTGCTGGGAATCGAACCCAGTCTATCTGCTCCCAAAGCAGACGTACTACCGGTATACTACAGCCCGTTGCAAAAATACTATCACAGGTATATCCCGACGCTTCGGTCGGGACTCCGACTTCGCCTACTGGCGAGCGTCGGAGCTACAGCCCGCCTTCGCTGAAGCTACGGCGGGTAAACCCGCTTGCTCTCCAGTTAGAGAATAATATCCTCAAGTTGGTCAACTTTCAACACCTTCCCCTCTTTATTCATATAAATCGCCAGCGCGTCTACTTGCCAATCACGGTCTTCGCCAATTCGCCGTTCGAGCAGATAAGTTTCCACGGTTCGCGCCAACCGCTTCCGCTTCCACGGATGAATGTTATCTTCTGGTGAATAGTCGTCACTCCCCTCTTCAGGAATATTTTCTCGCGATACTGTTTTAACCTCAATGAAATGAATCACCCCATCTCTATCGGCCACAATATCTATCTCACCCCATTTCTTCCAATAGTTGCGTTCAATGATTCGATAAGAATGACCTTTAAGCCATGCCACCGCTTCATTTTCCCCTGATTTTCCAACGTTTTGCTTATCGGTCTTAGACATATATTGGACAAGGACTTAATGTCTCTTATACACAGTATCCACAGAGTTATCCACAGTTATTAAAGACTTTTGACCTTAATACTACTAATAATTTTCCTTCGATAAACTCAGAATGAATATGGTGAGCGAAGTCGAACCACAAGTTTTTATTTGGCGACAAATTCTTTATTTCTTTTCAGGAGCAACTATGAAACCACCATTCCACCAACATTCTTGCGCTTTCTTCTGATCATCGACAAGGACCATTTCTTCGGGCGATAACTTTTCGCCGGCTTTAACTTTTTTCCAAAGGTCGGCGACAGTCGTGCCTTCCGGTATTCCTTCGCTTGCGAACCGACCGATAAATTTTCCATCGCTTGGTAGTTTGTCCATGTATCTACCGGGTGTCATAGTCCACACGCGGTTATGCTCGGAATTATCGGGGTCTTTTTCTTTACCAACTACCAAAAACATTTTTGAGGTCGGTTGTCTTTCGGCTGTAAAGAATGGAGTGACGGCACCGCCCCGAACACCTAGCTTTACATTACCCGAAACTCTAGCATTAAATTCGTCCACAAACTTTTTCTTTTCTTCATCGGTGCCTTCGATGTTTAGCCGAAAAACCTCGTCTTTCGCAGTCGCGAGCGTTTCTAAATCTTCTTTTGTTGCAATACCTTTTTCCATCATTTCATTTTGTGAAGAAACGCCCTCTGTTCCGGTATTTTGCTCTACATCCATTTCAAACGCCGCCGCCTCACCCTTGAACGGAAGTTCTTTGGGTAAATGTTCGGCGACAACTCCAAAAGAAGATTCGAGCGACTCTCCTTCCATAGTGCTTCCGGCCTCTTCTCCTTTTAGGTGCAAGGACATGATGTGGTGCGTAGCAAAAGCTGGCACTTCAATTTCCACACCATCTTTATTTTTGATTTTTAAAATAGTTTTTGTAGATTCTACTTCTTCCGAAGTCCCATCGGGTCGCTCGATTTTGAAATGTGTCGCCATCCACTTTTTATCAGGGTGGAATTGTGAGGGTGCGATATCTTTCACTTGTTCTAAAGTTTCGACGCCCCAATATTCTTTGAGTTCTTTTTCTCTTTGCTCGCTCATTCCCTTTTGTTCGTCGGTCATTATTCCCTCGGCTTTTGCGACTTCCTCACTTGATGGCTTGTATTTTTCCATGGACATATTTTTTGCAAAATTATGTTATTTGTTCAGAAAGCCGACTAAACTTTCTATTATTAAGTGGTGCGGGCAGGGAGAATCGAACTCCCGTCTCAACCTTGGCAAGGTCGTGTTCTACCACTAAACCATGCCCGCCTTCTCCGCCAGCTGGCGGATTCGGCGGACAAGCCCGCTTCAAACCCGCTGACGAATGCCCCCGGAGGGATTCGAACCCCCAATAACGGTTCCGAAGACCGTTGTGATATCCATTTCACCACGAGGGCGAATCTCCCCTAGAATTAGCATAGCAAACCTAGTATATTAGGGGAAGTGAATTTAATAATTCCCGACCAGATTTCACGTGTAACTAAAACACTTTCGGAAGCGGGTTTTTCTAGTTATCTAGTTGGTGGCTGTGTTCGTGATTTATTAATGAAAAAAAACCCGAAAGATTGGGATGTCGCGACTAACGCTAAACCAGAACAAATTGTTAGTTTATTTCCCAAAACCTTTTACGAAAACGCTTACGGCACAGTCACGGTGGTCAATGAAAAAGAAGCCGAACCAAGTTTTCGAAATATTGAAGTGACACCCTTTCGCCAAGACGCCAAGTATTCTGACAAACGCCATCCAGATAAAGTTTCGTTTAGCCAAACCATCGAAGAAGATCTCGCCCGACGCGATTTCACCATCAACGCTTTGGCCTATGAACCGTCAAAAGGACAACTGATTGACCTATACAATGGCGAACAAGATATAAAGGACAAAATCGTACGCGCGGTCGGCCAACCGGCTGACCGATTCGACGAAGATCCACTCCGAATTATGCGTGGGGTTCGTTTAGCGTCAGAACTTAGTTTCATGATTAACAATGAGACGCTAGAAGCAATGCAAAACAAGGCAAATCTATTAAGTTTCATCGCCAAAGAACGAATCCGTGATGAGTTCAGCCGAATTGTGCTGTCTAACAATTTAATGACCGGAATTATTATTCTCCATCAGATCGGTGCCTTGAAACAATTCCTGCCAGAATTGGAAGAAGGGGTTCACATGAAACAAAATGGCGACCATATTTACGATGTTTGGGAACATACCTTAAGGGTGGCTCAACATTCCGCCGATCGAGATTGGCCGTTACACGTGAGACTTGGTGCCCTATTCCACGATATTGGTAAACCAAGAACTAGAGAATGGAATAAAGAAAAGAATGATTGGACCTTCTACGGTCACGATGTTGTCGGCGCTAGAATAGCAAGAAAGATTATGGATCGGCTCAAATTTTCCAAACAACTCTCCGAAACAGTTGAGAGATTAGTTCGTTATCACATGTTTTTCAGTGATATTGATAAAATCACCCTTTCCGCCGTCCGACGAATCGTCCGGAATGTTTCCCGTGAAAACATTTGGGACTTAATGCATGTGCGAAATTGCGACCGAATTGGCATGGGACGACCGAAAGAAAGCCCATATCGCTTGAGAAAATACGAATCAATGATCGAAGAAGCCTTGCGCGCGCCAACTTCAGTGGGGATGCTCAAAATTAAAGGTGAAGATGTAATACGTGAAACAAGTATTGATCCAGGACCTAAGGTCGGCTATATTCTTCATGCTTTACTGGAAGAAGTACTAGAGAAACCGGAGTTGAACGAGGAGAGTTATTTAAAAAATCGAGTTAAAGAACTAGCAAAACTAGAAGATCAAGAATTAGAGAAATTAGGCCAGCAGGGAAAAGATAAAAAATCAGAAATAGAAGATGTTGAATTAAAAAAAATTCGGGATAAATACGCCGTGAAATAAAAAAAGTAAACCCACCGCTAATTAGGGTGGGGCGGAGATCGAACTTATGTTTGCTATCGGTCAGACAGAGGATGCCGTAGCTTCCAATGATCGATGTCCTTAATAAGTCCAAATCATATCTGTCCAAGATTATACTAAAGGACAAACTATAGGACAAACTTATTTCTGTGGATAACTTTCAGTAAACAAAAAACCGCCCCGATTGCTCGAGGCGGCATGGCGACTTTCTTGAGATTACTGGAAACACGGGCCGTTCCTTCGGGATTCTCCCTAAAAACAAACAACTAGAAGAATCCCAACAGTAAGCAAGCCCACTCCAAAGAGGAACCTCTTTGGTTTGTCTTTCACGACTGACGAACCGATGAGAAGTCCAGCTACTCCACAAAATAAGAAACTTGCGAAACCAAAATTCGTCATTCTGTTTCTCCGTTTTTCATTTCTTAAAGACCCAGCTAGAATCACGCGATTTAGCCGGCCTTTCTGAAATCCTCTTCTATTATACACCTATCAGATAAAAAGTCAAGGGAAATAGTGTACAGTATACAGTGGACTGTACACTTGGGTTTATTGGGGAATTGGGAGGAAATTCCTCCCAAGATTAAAATAAAAACGGTGCGATAGTTCCTAGTTCCTAGCAAATTAGGAACCTCAACCCTTCCGATGGAAGCGTTGGTGGACCGAGCGCAACTCGCGGTCGGTGATGTGAGTGTAAACTTGGGTGGTGGAGATGTTGGCGTGGCCGAGCAGGAGTTGGACGGCGCGGAGATCGGCACCGTTGCGAAGGAGGTCGGTGGCGAAACTGTGACGAAGCGTGTGGGGTGTGATGGGCTTCATAATCCCGGCCTTGATCGCGTAGGCCTTGATGAAGCGCTCGATGCTGCGGGGGGTCAATCGTTCTTCCTTCTGGCTCACAAACAACGGCTCGGCCATATCTTTCCGTTTATCTAAATATAATTTTAAAGCGTTCTTGGCTTCCGATGACAGGAAAACGACGCGCACTTTGCCTCCTTTGCCACGGACACTAAATTCATCGCTTTTGAGATTCACACTCTCGCGATCAAGATTGCACAGTTCGGAAATGCGCAAGCCGGTCGAGAAAAGTAATTCGAAAATGGCGCGGTCGCGTTGGCCGATGGCCGTCGCTTGATCGGGCGCCTTGAGCAAGCGTTCCAACTCTTCTGGTGTAATTAAATTTAATTCCCGCGCCGATAATTTCGCCAATTCAATACTGGCAGGGGAGAGCGTCACCTCGCCACGGCGAGCGAGATATTTGAGGAAAGTGCGGAGGGCGATTAAGTGATAATTCTGGGTGTTTTTCTTAATCGTCTCACCAATAGTCGCGCCACTTTGTCGATTCAACCACAGCCGATACTGGCGGATCCGCTCGGCGGTGATATCTTCCGGACGCGAAATATCTTGGGCAAACTTAAAAAAGCGCACTAGATAACGGTCGTAGGCCTCAACCGTTTTGACGCTCCGCCCGCGCTCAATCTCAAGATATTCCGAGAACTGCCGCCGCCATTCGGTGATCGAAGTCATGATCTCTATTCTAACACTTTCGCCAAAAACATTTTCCGACATCACTCATGTCAAGGCTTAGCCTTGACATTGACAAAAAAGCGGATAGGTGCATGATTGAGGAGGATTAGAAATTTGAAAAGTTAGCGTGGCTAGCTTGAAAGATAGGCCCTTGAGAATTCTAAATGGAAGGAGTAAACGATGGCGTCGATTGAAAAAATGCTGGCAGATCTCGGTGCACGAATTAGTCATTGCACTAAAGTTGGTCAATTCCAAGGACTGGGAGGAGCACTCGACTGTGAAGAATCCCGGCTAAGTCTGATTGTGGGGTTAGCATCTGAAAACCAGCCACGAAGTACCGTCGGGGCTTATAGCGCCGCGTCGAGTACCTATTACGCGGCGTCAGGAAATGCATGGGCGCACTTCCTGACGACACCCTGGAATTTGTGGTGGTTGATTCGCACCGTCTGGTATCTCCGCGTCAAATCCTGGCGGATGTCGAATAAGATGGTGAAGTTTGCCGGCGGGATTGAGAATCTGACCGCCGATGAGCTCGACATCCGCGCGAGTATTGCCCGGAAATGTAGGTGGCATATTGAAGCCATGCGCTGTGTCAATCTAGCTCTCGCTAGAGCGGACATCTCGGACAACACTCGAGTTCTGCTACTAATCCACCGAACGAAAGATTGGGAAATGGGAGGCGAAGCAGGGAAAGTCGCCAGTGTTTTTCAAGAAATCGAGGAGATTGTCGGGAAAGGAAATGTCCCGGTGATGACGCAGGTGCGGGCTTTGCGCGCTTGGGCAAGGTGGCTGAAAGCGACTGGCGCACCAGAAGTTCAAGTTAAAATCATGCTTGATGGAGCCACCAAACTGGCCGAAAAAGCCGGCCTCGGCGATCAGGTCGTGAAGGTACAAGCTAGAATGTAGATACAAGTCAGCGTGGCTGACTTGGAATATTGAACTTTACGGGAGAAATCGGATGGGGAACGACAGAAAGAATGGTAAGCTTCTGCTTGACGAGGAGCAACCCAAGCAAGAAAAACTTGACATTCATTTTGATGACGACGGCAAGGTGAGAGTGTTGATGATTATCATTAGGAAAATCGTCAAGATGCCAAGGCATCTGCCCGCCACCTCTAGAAATATCTTAACGCTATTTGAGACAGCCGAGAAAATCTCCCGCGCCGAAACCGAGGAAGATTTTCGAGTAGCGATTACCGATTTGTAACTCCTGTCAACACCGAGTGTTGACACAGAGCGCGCGACCTTCGGGTTCGCGCGCTTTTTTGTCCCCAACACCCCCAATGTCAAGGCGGTGCCTTGACATTGCGATTGACAGGCGGGGGTGAAAGGTGCAGGGTTAGGAAGGAATAAAAAGAGACCGGTTTGTGGCCGGCTCGAAACATTGGTCTTTGATTTGGGAGAAACAGGGATGGTGACAGCGACAGGAGAAGGCGGGCAGGTGGAATTGCGTCCTTTCCACGAAACAATTGTGGACATTATCCATGAGGCCACGGCGGAAGAATTAAATCATTCTGTTTGGGCGCTCATTATAATGACCAAAATTCCAGCTAACCATAGCGCTATTCTAGCTGAACTGATAAAACGGGTGCAGTCTGGTGATCTGCCGATGGGTGATTGCAGGGTTTTATCGGCCAGCATAAACAAGCAGAAACACGAAGCGGAAAAAGGGGGACGACAGGCGGAAATCCGACGCCGATTGGATCCGATTCTTCTTGAATACGCCGATGACATAGAGGAAGGCGACATCGATGCTGATTCGAGAATCGGGTTGGATTTGGGAATCGGAACGATTGTCGGAGCCGGTGATTTTCTTGTCCTGAGAGAGAAAATCGAAAGAGAGTTCGGAATCAAGATTCCAGCGGAGGCAATCCCGTCCTACGACAAAGCCAAGGAGACGACCGTGGGACAAATCGTGGAAGCGATTGATTCTCTGAAGGAGAAAATATGAACCAGATGTGGAGTGTCGGAGAGCAAACGAAACCCGCCAAGCGCCTTCATAAGATGGTTGTGAGAGTAATTGAAGGATCATCCAGCGAACAGTTGGAGTCCTTGGCTGAAATCATCAAAAGGTTGAATATTGTGGCGGGGCACAACGAAATTATTGGGGCGTGGAACGGACGGAGAGGGATGTTGCGTGGTGAAGATTTGGGGGTGACAGCCAATCTCCTCAAACAAAAAGCGGAAGCCGAGAAAAAAGCCGAAAAAGAGAAGGCGGGGCGGGGGATTGATCTCGACGAACTCCAGAGCGAGATCGAGGAATTGCTCGAACTTCTCAAAAATCGTCAACCGGGAATGAGCGACATGGAATGGGATGGGTATGTGCAAAAACAACTCCTAAAATTGCACGAACTTGCCTCGCACGCGCTCGGGAAGTAAAAGTAATCTACAAAGCGCACGACCTTCGGGCTCGCGCGCTTTTTTATACCCAACACCACTTGCTTCAAACGGGCGAGTTTGCTATCATCAATCTATGTTGTCAACCAAGAAGAAAAAGAAGTTGATTGGCGCGAGCCGGATCCATGAGAAGGATACCGGTTCTTCCAAGGTGCAAGTGTCGCTCTTGACCGAGCAAATTAACCAGCTCGCCAAGCACTTGAAGAAACATCAGAAGGATGAGCATTCGCGACGGGGTCTCTTGAAGATGGTGTCTAAGCGCCGAACGCATCTTAAATATTTAGCGAAAAATAAAAGTTAATTTATGTCCGTGACGAAACATAAAGGGCAGAGGGTGGGAGTCTTCATTGATACCCAGAACCTCTATCATTGCGCCAAGAATCTCTACCGCGCGCGTGTTAATTTCGGTGCGATTATGAAAGACGCCGTCGCTGGTCGGACCCTCGTCCGCGCGATGGCTTATGTCGTCACCACCGAGTCCGGCGAAGAACGGAATTTCCTGGAAGCGCTCGGTAAAATTGGGATTGAAATTATTACTAAAGATTTGCAAATTTTCAGTGGTGGCGCAAAGAAGGCCGACTGGGATGTTGGTCTCGCGATTGACGCCGTCAAGCTCGCGCCCCGGCTCGACGCCGTGATTATCGTATCCGGCGATGGTGACTTCTGCCCGCTCGTTGATTATTTAAAAACTCACAACGGCAATCAGGTCGAAGTAATCTCTTTCGGCAAAAGCACTTCCGGCAAACTCCGCGAAATCGCTGACGACTTCCTCGACTTGAGCGAGAACCCGCGCAAATATCTCTTGGGTTATGGCAACACCAAACGCGGGAACCCCGCCCCCAACAATAGCAACGGTCACACTTCGCCCACTTCACCCATCACTGTTTAATTGATAGCCACCGGAATAGTTTTGTTTTATACTATAGGGACTATGGTAGAACCAACGACAATAGAAACGCCGGAAGCGCTCTTCGAGCGCAAGCGCCAAGAAGCGCGGAAGGCGATGGAAGGACCGGAGTGGACGGAGAAGCGCGAGCGGAGCGAGCGCGAGAAAGAGAGCCAAGGCGAGCGCGCCGGGCTTGATCGTTTGATGGCGGATCTCACGACCCAGAAAGAAAAACTAGAACTCGATTGGATCGCGCTCGACGATCAACGGAAAATTATTAATCAAGCTCTGATGCCGATCATGGAACAAGAACGAACGGCCGAAACGGAAGAAGCGCGACTCGAATTAGAAGAAGCCAAAACTAGTTTGCCCCAACCGAAGCAGGGGATTGAGAAGGAGCGTTGGACCGCTCAAGATAAACGGCATCAAGCCGAACAAGTGAAGTGGGGTTGGCAAGAAAAATTATTTAAAATTGAACAGGCGATTGAGAATAACACCCAGAAATATCGCGCCTTGCTCGATCAAGAAGAAAC
This sequence comes from Minisyncoccota bacterium, assembly GCA_020057185.1. Taxonomy (GTDB): domain Bacteria; phylum Patescibacteriota; class Minisyncoccia; order Phycocordibacterales; family JACOZG01; genus JAGVGK01. Next base: position 25,110 of record JAGVGK010000014.1, read on the forward strand.
CGCCCAAGCCAAATTAAATACTCTGAACGCCATTGGTGGGAGCGCTTAAAACTCATGTCTGAACAGGACTTAGCGACACGACGCGAAGAGGCCCGGAGAGCCATGGAAGGGGACGAGCGCCTCGCAGCCCGCCTCAAGCGGGATCAAATAATTGGCAACCGCCGAATTGAAGCCCAACGCGCAATGGAAAGTCCGACCCATCGAGCGCGCCGAGAGGCGCGCGAGCGGGCAGTTAGAGAATCCGCTGGTTTAGTTGAAGCTCAAACGGCGGTCGAGCGCGCGACTCGCGAACAAGCGAATAAATTAGTCACCGAGGCTAAAGCGAAGGCGGAGCGACTCGCCAACCAACAGCAGGCCGCGGAACGCGCGCGAGTTAACGCTTCCCGACAGGCCACCACGGAAATTAGCCAATTGAAAAATATGCCGACTCACCTAAGTTCCATCCGCACCTTAAAAACTGATATGGGTGAAGCAGTCAAACAAGGAAAATCTCTGGCCGGAATAGTTATTCAAAAAGGTCAATCGATTATTAACCAAACCGTGGTGCCCGATCGTCGGCCAACTCACAACTTATTGAGTCTTATTTTAATTCTTTTTTTCCTCGGCGCGATTGCCGGTGGTGGCACGCTACTCTATCGTCAATGGCAAATTAATTCACCCGCAACTTTACCCGGAACAGCGACAAGCACCCCAGCTTCAGCTTCATTTTTTTCCACTGATCATCAGGCCGACATCAACACGACCAGCAAAACCGTGGATGTCTTGCGTAGTGAAATTCGCCAAGCGAGCGCCGGCGCTTTAACGGCTGGCGCAATTGATGAACTAACTTTCTCCAAAAATGGCGTCGCGCTCAACTTCCGCGCCTGGCAAACTCTGCTCGAATTACATTTTCCGGACAACTTAATTAAAAACGCCGAATCAGTTTTTATGTTTGGTTTTTATCACGGGAAGACGCGACAAGAACCCTTCATTATTCTGAAAGTTAAATCCGCCGAGCGAACCTATTCCGAACTTCTCGCGTGGGAAGATAAACTGCCAACCGTTTGGAATGCCTTGATCGGCAAACCGCCGGTCAGCCTCGCCACCACGACGCTTGCCTCGCCGTCGGGCGGGTCGAGCTTCCACGATCAACTAATTCAAAATCTCAACACTCGGCTGATTGAAGGCGCCGGCGTGACCCAGCCCGCGCTCTACGGTCTGCTCGACGCCAACACAATTATTCTCACTCAAACTCGCGCCGCCTTCCTCGAAATCTTAACCCGTTTCCGCACGGGGCGGTAACTGGTAATCTAAACTATGACCAACAAAATTATTATCAATGGTCCAAGCGAAGGATTTGAAATGATAAAAAAAGTGGATGATAGTGGCGTTGAATTTTGGACCGCAAGGGAATTAATGGGGCTACTAGGTTACTTCAAGTGGAGTAATTTTGAGGAAGTTATCAATAAAAGTAAAAGGGCTTGTCTTAATAGTGCCCAATTGGTTGAAAACCATTTTGCCGATACCGGTAAAATGGTCAGGATTGGATCCGAAACAATGAGGAAGGTAAATGATTATAAGTTAGATCGTTATGCTTGTTACTTAATTGCTCAAAATGGTGACGCTAGTAAGCCAGAAATCGCCACCGCCCAAACTTATTTTGCTGTTCAAACCAGGAAGCAGGAAATTTTTGACAATTTACCGGATATCGAGAAAAGACTTTTTATTCGAGGCGAAGTGTCGAGTGAAAATAAAAAATTGTTCAAAACCGCAAGACAAGCCGGGGTTTCACATTTTGGCCTATTTAATGACGCTGGCTATAAAGGTTTATACGGATCATCGCTGGTTGATATTGAAAAGAAAAAGGGGATAAAGAAAGGCGAGCTTCTTGATCGAGCCGGATCGACGGAATTAGCGGCCAATCTTTTTCGAATCACTCAAACGGAAGAAAAATTGAAGAAAGATAAAACAAGAAACGAAATTGAGGCTCGTCGAACGCATTTCATGGTGGGAGGAAAAGTCCGTCAGACCATAAAAGATATTGGCGGAGAAACGCCAGAAAATCTCAAACCGGAAAAACACATTAAAGAGTTGCGGAAGGAAATTAAAATGAATCTTCCCATCCGCTTCCGCGCGGGACGGTAAACTAAATTTTAAGTTTCATCATGTTTCATTATAATGAAAAAAATTTACTATGATTTTTCTAAAATCGGTGGCAGCGGCATATTTGCTTCTCAAAAAATACACAAAGGGCAAATAATATTTTGTGTTCGAGGGACTGAAATAGTGCACCACCGTTATACGGCGAAGTTTTCTCCCACTGGACCAAACTGGTTAGCAATAGGAAAAGAAAAATGGCTCGTTCCTTTTGACAAAAATCCGTGGCCCTATATTAATCATTCCTGCAAACCAAACAGCGGTTTTCGTGGTTCATTAACTATCATCGCCATGAAAGACATCAACAAAAAAGAAGAGGTCACAATCGACTATTCTATTACGGAGGGAGATCCATACTGGCATATGATTTGTCATTGTGGCGCCAAACAATGCAGAAAATTTATCGTCAGTGCAGTTTCACAACCCGAATTGCTATTAAAATATAAACCTTGGCTACCTAGTTTTCTTCGGAGACGCTTGCCAAGTGGGGGTCAGTTGTAATAGACTATCGGGAATGGATCAAACATTAAATTTGGAAAAGTTGAAGGCGAAACTTGAAGCCGAGAAAATTTTGCTTCAAGAAGAACTTTCCGGCATCGCACACCAGAACCCCAAAAATCCCAAAGACTGGGAAGCGACACCGACGGAAACTGGCGAAACTGATTTCAACGACGAAACCGCTGACCGGTTGGAAGATTTTGAAGAACGGCAAGCCGAAACTATTCCGTTGGAAAAACGATTAGCTAATGTGGAACGCGCCCTCGTGCATATCGCTGATGGCACTTATGGCAAATGTGAAATCTGCCAAGGCCCAATTGAAATGGCGCGTCTGGAAGCGAACCCCGAAGCCCGTACCTGCCGACAACATCTCGACCAAGAGACGGCTCGATAGTTCCTATGTTAGCAAAAGTTTACGCGGCACAGGTGGTCGGGTTGAAAGCCGATACCGTAGAAGTCGAAGTGGATATTGCGAAAGGGCTTCACTCTTTCTCCATCGTCGGACTCCCCGACAAGGCGGTGGAAGAAGCCCGCGACCGGATCAGCGCCGCGATCAAGAATTCCGGTTTCCCTTCACCCCAGCGCGGAAATCGCAAAGTGATTGTTTCCCTCGCCCCCGCCGACCTCAAGAAAGAAGGGTCGGCGTTTGACTTGGCGATTGCCGTCGCTCATCTGCTTGCCAGTCGGGAGATTCGTTTCGCGCCGGCGGGAAAAGCTTTTCTCGGTGAACTCGCTTTGAACGGTGAACTCCGGCTGATTAAAGGAACGCTCCTGCTGGTCAAACATCTTCGCGACGCCGGTTTCCGCGAAGTTTTTCTGCCCATCGGGAATGCCAAAGAAGCCGCGCTGATTGAAGGTATCACTATTTATGGCGTCGCTCGACTCCGGGATCTGGCTGATTATTTATCACCGGCATCAGAACCAAAAGGGGCAGAAAAGAATGGTACTAATTTCAACCCCTCGACTTCGCTCGGGGCACAGCCACCGACCATCATTTCTTACGCCAACGAAACGCCACTGATTGATCTGGCTGATGTGGTTGGTCAAGCATCCGGTAAACGAGGGTTAGAGATTGCCGCGGCTGGCGGGCATAATATCGCGATGGCGGGACCGCCCGGGACGGGCAAGACGATGCTGGCCAAAGCGCTAAGCGGAATCCTGCCACCCTTACCTTTCGATCAAGTGCTCGAAGCCACGGGTATTCATTCGGTCTCCGGCGCGCTCGCCGAAGGAGAGCTCATCACCCAGCCAGTTTTCCGTGCGCCGCATCACACCGCGTCTTACATTTCCCTCGTCGGTGGTGGCACGATCCCGCGACCGGGAGAGATTACACTGGCGCATCGGGGCGTGCTCTTCCTCGACGAATTCCCCGAGTTTGATAAGCGCGTCATCGAAGCCCTGCGTCAACCACTTGAAGATCGCGTCATCACCATCGCGCGGTCGCGCGGGACAACCACTTTCCCCGCCAGTTTTATTTTGGTCGCGACGATGAATTATTGCCCCTGTGGTAATCAAGGCATCACCGGCAAAGAATGTATTTGCAATCCGAGCGCCTTGCTTCGTTATCAACGCAAACTTTCCGGACCAATCGTGGATCGCATTGATCTCTGGATTGATGTGCCACATATTGATCACCAGAAGTTAGCGAATGTCGGACCAAGTGGGGAGTATTCGCGAGCGGTACGCGAGCGTGTCATCAAAGCGCGACAAATTGCGACGCGCCGTTTCGCCGGTCTGCCAATCTCAACCAATAGCGAGATGGGCGTGCGCGACCTCAAGCGCTTCGCGCCACTTTCGGATTCTGGCACAAAACTTTTAGTTGATTCCGCGCGTCGACTTAATCTCTCCGCTCGCGCTTATCATCGCGTCATCAAACTCGCTCGCACCATCGCTGACCTTGGTGACAGCGAACACATCCGCGACGAACACCTCCTCGAAGCCCTTCAATATCGCCCAAAAAATAATTCATGAATAAAAAACCACCCGCATATCATATGCAAGGTGGTTATGCTCGATTTCGATTTCCTGTGTATTGAGGAGGGTCCCTTCCAAACGCGGTTCGGGATGTTGAGGGGCGGATTGTAGCCTACCCCTACTGTGTATTGAGGAGGGTCCCTTCCAAGACCTCGAGACTTACGCCAAGCAACTTTTCGTAGCCTACCCCTACTGTGTATTGAGAAGGGTCCCTTCCTAGTCACAACGAGCGTTTGGGGGGTTTTCTTGGTATTATCCAAGCATCATTTTTGGCCTGCTCACAACCAAAACGGCGCGGCTACGGGCGCAAAAGCAAAGCAAAATGCCTTGCCCACAAGGAAATCAATAAAAGTGAGAAAAACATCATCAGGGGTTGAAAAACAGGGGATGTTTTTCTCACTCATTTCAAGGTCCAATTCCACTATCATTATTAGCATTTTGCTTATCGGCTGTCAAATTTTTGTTGGCGCACCTATTCTCATGCCTGTTTGGTAAGTCAATGGGCTTAAAAACTTCTTTACTGTTAATCGCTTTAATAAATCTTAAATTTTGTAATTCCATGTAGTAACTATAGCTCCGGCAAGTTTCAAAAACTTTCAAATAATAAAGTCTTTCACACCTTTTGTTAATTCGGTTTAAAAATATTGGTATGACTTTTCCACTCACCTCTTTAATAATCTTTTTCTTTGAGCGAAGAAATCGTAAAACTTCAGCATCCACCACATCCGCCCGAAACATTTCCATTAAATCATAAACTAATGGTTCACTCTTCATCGAACTCGCTTTGTGAAGCAAAGCCAGTTCCGTGGGAATATTATATTTAACTAAAATCTTTTTCACTTTCCCCGCCAGATGATGATAGCCAATATCCAAGAGTTGATTTGCTATTTCACCTGAATGTGGCTTACGACCGTCAAAGTATGCCTTTGGGAGTAGAGTGTTAAATTTACTCCAAAAATATTTAGCCGCTCTAGCCTCTATCAAAAATAAATCTTGAATAGTTTTTTTCGGATAACTTTTTTCAAGAAATGGCAATGATTTATATTTTTTAAGCAAGAGACCTTGCCGATAAATCTTTAACTTAATAATCACTTTCGAGTTAATGCCCGTTTCGGGTGCCTGGTTTGACCATTCCGTGTTAGGGTGTAAGGGTCGTTTGATTAAAAACTAATTCGTCTTGTAAAAATGCCCAAA